>DASUME010000990.1:0-4995 GCA_036277895.1 Polyangiales bacterium | reverse complement strand
GCTGCATGAACACCTCGTGCCCGTCGCCGCCGGACGCGACGAGGTCGAGCAGCGAGTCAGTCAGCTCGTCGAGCCGGTCGTAGGTCAGCAGCGGGCGCACCGCGGCCAACACGCGCTGCGGCGTCCGGTAACCCACGTGCTCAGCCAGGCGACTGATCGTGGCGCGCACCTGGGCCGCGTCCGGATCTTGGTCGTCGCTCAGGCGCCGCATCACGCTGCCGAGCGCGCGCGTCGAGCGCGGCAAGAGCTTGTTGTCCGCCGCGTCGTCCGCGTCGTCCGCGTAGAACGGCAGCAGCTTCCAGGTGAACTCCTTCAGCTCGTCGTCTGCGAAGGTCTGCGACTTGTCGACCTTGGTCTCGCCGAGCACCTGGTCCAGCGCCGCGATCGCCGTCTCGCGCTTGTCGAGCAGCGAGACCAGCCGTGCGGCACGCTCATCCTGCCGGATGTCCTCCGGCACGGGCGCACCCTCACAGGACGGCGCGAACCGGATTCCGTTCGGGTCCTCCGGGTAGGCGTCGCGGACACTTCGCATGCAGAACATGCGAAAGACCTCTTCGCTGATGCGGAGGTCTTTGTCCGTGGTGTCCGGAGGAGGGCTGTTGTCGCAGGCGGTGACGAGCGCCAAGCAAGTTAACGCCACGCGCTGTAACGCGAGGTCGCAGGTCCAACTACCAAGTCGCATGGCGCGGACACTATCCTGGCCATCCGTGTCAAGGGTAGCGGGAAGTGCCAGCACGGTGGCGTTCCATTGTGACCGGCCTGCCCAAGGCTCACGGTACCTGCCGCCGGAGGTCAAAAAAGAGTTGACGGCAGGCGCGGCAAAGTGTTGCCTGAGAACACCTTTGCTTGAGGTATGCGCCATGGAAGTTTCGATTAACATTCTGCGTGGGTTCGCGAGCGTGCTCCGGGAGCTGAGCATCGACTTTGAGCGGCTACTCCGCGAATCCGGCATCGAAATCAGCGTCTTCGAGCGCTCCCAGGGTCCGGTCGATCTGGGCGTCGCGGAACGTGCGATGCGCGCGGCCTTTACCCTCATGCAGGAGCCCGGGCTGGGCTTGGCTTTCGGCGCCAGGGCGCCGTTCCAGAGCCTGGGTATGCTCGGCGAAGTGTTGACCCACTCGCCCACCCTGCGTGCGGCGATCGGGGAGCTGACCAACTACCTCCCGCTGGTCTTCCCCATGTGCCGCTTCCGGCTCCTGGAGGAGGGCGACCGCGCTTTCCTGATCTACGAACCTCCCTTTTCGGAGGCGCACGCCGCCCGCTTCACCACCGAGGTCGCGTTCGCGTTCGCGGTGCGCATCGGCCAGCAGCTGGTCCCGGGCGGCTGCCCGCTCGAGGTTCGCGTGCGCCACGCGGCCCCGCACTACTCCGAGCGTTACACCAAGTCCTTCGGCTGTCCGGTGCGCTTCGACGCCACCCGCAGCGAGATCGTGTTCCCGCGCGCCATGCTCGACGTGCCGCAGCCGTTCGTCGACGAGACGCTGTGGCGACTGCTCAAGCGCCGCGCGGACGAGCTGCTCGTCCAGGAGCGCGCGCGCGAGCTGCTGCACGAGCGCGTGAAGCAGGTGCTGCGCCACGAGGTCGACCTCGGCAGCGTCAACCCGTGCAACATCGCGCGTCGGCTCGGCGTCTCGCCGCGCAGCCTGCGCCGCCGCCTCGGCGACGAGGGGCACTCGCTGTCCGCGCTGGCGGACCAGGTCCGGCGCGAGCTCGCGCTGAGCGAGCTCTCCAACCCCGAGATCCCGATCAAGCGCATCGCGGATCGTGTGGGCTTCTCCGAGGTCAGCGCCTTCCACCGCGCGTTCAAGCGCTGGACCGGCGTCACGCCCGCGCGTTACCGCGCCCAGGCGTTCCTGGCGCACGCCAGCTGACGCTGGCTGGAGGCTCACGCCCGCGGAAGCTGCTCCAGGAGCGCCTGTTCGCGCTGCACGCTCAACGCGTCCGGCGCTAGCGAGCTCGTGAGCCCCGAGAGCTGCCAGCTGCGCTCCACGTAGCGGCCGCCCTCGCGCGGCAGCTTCGCCTCGATCGCACCTGGATAGAAGAACGCGGTCTGGGTCGCGTAGGCACGCATCGCCGCCAGCTTGCGCTCGAGCACGTCGCTGATGTCGCGCACGTCTTTCGCACGCGCCGTGGCGGTGCCTCGGCGCAAGCGCGCGGCCGCGTGCATCGTCAGCCAGTGGCCGGCCACCGCGCTGAAGGTCAGCGGCAGCTGCCAGCGCGGTGCCTGCGCCATCACGAAGCCGTGCGTCTCGCCGATCGCCCCGAGCCGCAGCGCGGGCGGCGCGAGGCCGAGCTGGTGCAGACGATCGTCGCGCAGCGCGCGAACCTGGGCGTACGGCACGTCTTCGTAGAACCACACGAACGCTTCCTCCGCGAAGGCGGCGCCCACCTCGAACACCAGCCGGTGATCGGGATGCGCCCCCACAGCGAGCGGAAAGAACACGCGCGCGTTGGGCGTGGCGAAGCGCCAGCGAATGGCGGCGATCGAGGCCGCGAGCTGCTGCTGGAAGGCGTTGGGCCCGAGCTCCGCGAACGGGATCACGTAGCGCGCCCAGTCTGCCGCGCGCTTGGGCCGCACCAGCAGGTCGGCGTGGTTGAGCAGCAGGTGATCGACGTCGAGCAGGTCCATCGCCGCGCGCTCCTCGCGCTTGCGGGTCGCGATGTCGCCGAACACACCGCTGCCCTGATCATCGTCGCGGCCGTTGCCGAACACCGTGACCACCAGGATGCGCGCGCCCTCCGCGCGCCGTTGTGCGATCCGGCCGCCACACGAGTAGACCGCGTCGTCCATGTGCGGCGAGACGTAGAGCTCGTCGTAGCGCGCGCTGCGCAGGCGCGACCAGGGATACGGCTTCACAGCTTGCGCACCCAGAGCTGCACATGGAGATCTTCGCCGCTCGGACCACGCAAGGCCGGCGCGAACACCGGGGCGCCCTGACGCTGAAAGCCCATCGCCTCGTGCAGCTTGGTCGCGCGCACGTTCTCGACGAACACCTCCCCATGCAATCCCGGACAGCCCTGCTTCTTCGCGAGCACGAAGAACGAGCGATAGAGGCCGACGCCGAGCGGCGTGTGGCGCGCCTCGGGCAGCAGGCTGAAGTGCGTGTGCGCGGGATAGGCGTCGAGATCTGCGCTGGCGAGCTGCTCGCCACGCAGGGTCATGCGCACGCTGTCGCCGATGCCGCGCCAGAAGAAGCGCGCGGTCCCCGGGCGAAGCCCGAGGTGCCGCGTGAAGGCCAGCCGCGCCATCACCCGCTCGGCAGCAGGCACGCGGCGCGCGTCGAGCGTGCCGAGCATGTAGCCCACGACCTTGCCCTCCAGCTCACCCACGAAGCAGCTCTCGGGCTCCTGGTCGGTGTAGTAGCGCGTGATCAGATCCGCGAACGCTTCCTGGTCGGAAAACTGCGCGCCCACGGGCTCACCGAGGAGGCCAGTCTCGAAGCAGATCCTGCGGACGGCGTCACGGTCCTCGGCGCGGTAAGGACGGATCTTCATCGTTGCGATCATTCATACTTTGGTCGAGCGCCGCGTGCTTTGATTTTCCGCTCCTGGAAGGGCACACTGCCCCCTCAGAATGTTGGAAGAGCGTCTAAAGAAAGTGTTCACCTCCGCGCTCGGCCTGGCCGCCGATGTGGATCCCACCAGCCTCGCCTACGCCCAGAACCCGGCCTGGGATTCGGTCGCGCACATGCAGCTGATCGGCGCGCTCGAGAGCGAGTTCGACATCATGCTGGAGACCGACGACGTGATCGGGATGAGCACGTTCCAAGAGGCGGAGCGCATCGTGCGCAAGTACGGCGTGGCGTGAGCGATCCCTGGGCACTCGGTACGCGTGGCGATGCCACCGCGCTGATCGACGCGAGCACGGGCGAGCTGATCTCGTACCGCGCGTTGAAGGTGCGCGTGGACGCGCTGGCCCGGGAGCTCGCGGGAGAACGCACGCTCGCGTTCGTGGCGTGCAGGCAGGACGTGGCGTCGATCGTCGCGTACCTCGCGGCGCTGGCGGCGGGCCATGCGGTGTTCCTGTTCGACGCCGAGCTCAAGCTGCGCGCAGAGCTGGAGCAGAGCTATCGCCCCGGCTTCATAATCGAAGGTGATGCGATCTCGAAGCGGTCGCAGGCCCACACGCTGCACCCTTCCCTGCAGCTGCTGCTGTCGACGTCGGGCACCACCGGCAGCCCCAAGCTGGTGCGGCTCTCGTGGGCGAACCTGCAGGCGAATGCGCGCTCGATCGCGCAGTACCTCGAGCTCGACGCGAGCGAGCGCGCGATCACGAGCCTGCCGTTTCACTATTCGTACGGGCTCTCGGTGCTGAACAGCCACCTCGCGGTGGGCGCCTCGCTCGTGGTCAGCGACGCGAGCGTGATGCGGCCGGAGCTGTGGAGCGCGATCCGCACGCACGAGGTCACGTCGTTCGCCGGCGTGCCGTACGCGTACCAGATCATGCGCCGCGTGGGCTTCGACAAGATGGAGCTGCCCTCGCTGCGCACGCTGACGCAGGCAGGCGGCAAGCTGCCGACGCCGCTGGTCGCGCACTACCACACGCTGATGAAGGCACGCGGCGGTCGCTTCTTCGCGATGTACGGCCAGACCGAGGCCACCGCGCGCATCAGCTACCTTCCTGCCGATCGCGGGGACAAGGCCGGCTCGATCGGCATCGCCATCCCGGACGGCACGCTCGCGCTCGAGGACGAGGAGCTGGTCTACCGCGGCCCCAACGTGATGCTCGGCTACGCCACGAGCGCCGAGCAGCTGGCGCTCGGCGACACGCAGCAAGGTGTGTTGCGCACGGGCGACCTCGGCACGCGCGACGAGGAGGGCTTCTTCTACATCACCGGTCGCCTCAAGCGCTTCGCCAAGGTCTACGGCCTGCGCATCAACCTCGATGAGCTCGAGGCGAAGGTGCGCGTGCACGGCAACGCCGCGGTGCTCAGCGACGACGAGCGCCTGACGATCTACACCGAGTTCGGCACCGACGAGGAGCTGGCGGCGCTG
>DASUME010000989.1:0-3045 GCA_036277895.1 Polyangiales bacterium | reverse complement strand
GGATCGTGCGGTTGATGCTCTCGATCGCCTCGCTCAGGTTGCGCAGCGCGCCCGACATCTGATCGCCAGCGGTGTCGTTGCCGAACGCGCGCTCCAGCTGCGCCGTGACCTTCTTGACCGAGTCCGCGATCTCGCCGACCGAGCGCATGATGTCATCGGTCGAAGAGGCCTTGGTCTCGGCCGCGAGCTGGTCGCCGCTCTGCAGCTGCCCCTTCGAGGGGTTGCCGGGCTTGATCTGCAGCAGCACCTCGCCCAGCAGCGAGGCGCTGCGTTGGCCGACGGTCGCGTCCTTGTAGAGCTTGACCCCCTGATCGATCCGGATGTCGACGCGCGCGCGATCGCCCGAGAGGCTGATCTTCTCGATCACACCCACCGGGATGCCCGCCACCACGACCCGCGACTTTTCGACCAGGCCCTGCACGTCATCGAAGATGGCGTAGGCCAGGTAGCCCTTGTCGCCCGCCGAGCCTTCGTCGACGAATCGATAGATGGCGATGCTGGCGGCGAGGACCACGATCACGAGCAGGCCGACCTTGGCCGCGTTCAGAGTCTCCTTCATCGCGTGCGCCGGAGGGTATGGCCGTGGTTCAGAGGGGGCAAGGTAAGAGCGGACGCCATATCCCGCCCCAGCCTGCGCTGAAACACGGCTCGGCGTCGACAAAGGTGCTGGCGTTGACCGCAGCACGCACGGTTTGGCAAGCTCACACGGTGGGGGAGCCGAGATCGCGCGACGCGGTGGGCTGCGCGCGGCCTGTCTGGCTGGCCGCGGCGCTGGCGGTCGCCTCGTGCACGCCGACCTCGCTCGACACGGTCGACCTGGGGGACAACCCGGAGCCGGCGCAGCTCTCGCTCGACGAAGATTTCTTTCACTGCGAGATCCAGCCGAATGTGCTCACCGCCCAGGGCTGCGCTAGCGGCGGCGCCGGCGAAGGCGGCAGCTGCCACACCGCACGCAGCGCGCTGCGCCTGATCGAGGTCCTCGCGCCTTCGACATGCCAGAACGGCAAACTGGTCGGCCTCCCAGCCACGGAGTCGGAGCTGAACCTCGAGCGTGTGCGCACAGACGTGGGCATCGACGCCGACTCCAGCCCCCTCTACCGTCGTCCCCTGGGCCTCGATTCCCACCCTCGCGTCGTTTTTGCCGCCGACTCCGCCCCGGCCCTGCTGCTGCGCCAGTGGCTGAACGGCCAGGCCACCCCATGAGCCGCTGCGTCGTCGCCCTGCTCTTCTGGCTCTTGGCCGCGATCGCCCACGCCCAGCCCGACTCGAACGACAGCTACGCCCGCATCGTCACCAACTCGGCCGCTCTGCGCGCCGGACCGGGCCCCGGCTTCCGCATCCTCCAGGTCGCTCGCCGCGACGACACGTTTCGCGTCCAGGGCCGTGCCAGCGCCGGCTACTGGCTCGAGCTGGAGCTCGCGGGGGGAGGCAGCGCCTACGTGCAGGGCGACGCCGTGTGGCTGTTCGACACCAGCGAGCAGCCCGTCGCGCGCCAGAGCTGGGGCATCTTCGCCCCTCCCCCGTTGCTGCGTGCACGCGGCGAGCTCGCGTTCTCGTTCGGCGCCCTCCGTGGCAACGGCTTCCTCGCCGTGCGCCCGAGCTACCTGCTCGCTCCGTCGTTCGGCTTCGAGGCCAACCTCGGCGCCAGCGTGGGCTCGCTCGGACGGCTGTTCCTGATCGGCGCGGGTGCGATCGTGAACCTGTTCCCCAGCTGGCCCGTGGTGCCGTTCGTGGTCGCGGGCGGCGGCACCGTACGCGCCGCGCCCAACAGCGACGCCTTCATCTTCGAGAGCGGTGGGCGCTCGATGCTGTACGGCGGCGGAGGGCTGCGCTTCGGCTTCAAGCACCGGCTGATCGTGCGCGTCGAGGCGCGCGGCTACGCCTTCTTCGACGCCGATCGACGGATCGCACAACAGGAGATCAGCGGTGGCCTCTCTGCGTTCTTCTAAACCCCGTGCCCGTGCCCCTGCCCCTGCCCCTGCCCTTTCCCGCTCCGAGCGCGCGGACGCAGAAGCAGAGATCGGGCAGGGGCAGGGGCAGGGGCAGGGGCACTTGCGAGTGCTGGCTTGTTTGTGCGCGGTTGTGCTGGGTGCGTGCGCGACCGTGAAGCCGCAGGACAAGGAGCTGCTCGCGGACCCGGCGATGATCTACGGCAGCGGAGGCGCGAGCGAGGGCCAGGAGCAGCACGTCGTCGACAACCGGCAGGGCGCCACCGAAGGCAGCGCGAAAGGCGGCGGCTGCGGATGCAACTGATCGTGTTGCTGCTGCTGTTGCTCGCGACCACGGCGCACGCGCAGAGCGCGGTCGATGCGACCAGCACGGTGTTCTACGAGTCGGGTGGCCCGCTCAACATGACCGTGATCAACCCGCGCGTCGCCGCCGATGTCGCGGCCGCGGAGATGCTCTCGCTGCAGGCGGGCTGGGAAGCGGACGTGGTCAGCGGCGCCAGCGTGGCGATCGTGGACGCTCCCGGCGCGACCGGCGTGGATGCGATCACGAGCGCCACCAAGCTGAGCGACTTTCGCAACGTGTTCCACGGAGGCGCCACGCTGCGCGGCGACAACACGCGCGTGGGCGCGAGCTACGGCTACGGCTTCGAGAACGACTACCGCTCGCACGCGCTGAGCGTGAGCGCCGCCAGCGAGCTGTTCGACCGCAACACCACGCTCGAGGTGCGCTTCAGCCGCGGCTGGGACTCGGTCTGCGATCTGGCGCAGCCCAACGCCGAGCAAGCCACACAGCGCCAGCGCCTGCCCAGCTCGGACGGCTGCTTCGAGAAGACCAGCGCGGACAACCTGCGCACCACACACGCGATCGATCTGCACGGCCTGAGCGGCAGCTGGACCCAGAACTGGACGCCGATCTTCAACACCCAGTGGAGCGTCGACGCGCAGCTGGTCTCGGGCTTCCAGTCGAACCCCTATCGCGCCGTCTGGCTCGGCCGGGCCGCCGCCCAGGAGCACCACCCGAACGAGCGCGCGCGCTACGGCACCACCTTGTCCGCGCGCATCTGGCTCAAGCCGATCGGCGGCGCGCTCCAGCTCT
>DASUME010000988.1:0-4692 GCA_036277895.1 Polyangiales bacterium | reverse complement strand
CTGGAGGCGACGGCCGTCGAGGCGCGTGGGCGCATCTCGCCGTGGGACCTGGGGATCTGGGACGACGCGCAGGTCGCGCCGCTCGCGCGTTTGGCGGCGCTGATCAAGGACGCGGGCGCGGTGTCCGGCATCCAGATCGCGCACGCGGGGCGCAAGGGCAGCCTCGCGAAGCCGTGGGAAGGTGGCGCAGCGCTGCAGCCAGGATGGCCGCTGGTCGCGCCGAGCGCGCTCGCGTTCTCGCCGCAGCACCCGGTTCCGCGCGCGCTGACGAAGGCCGAGCTGCGCGAGGTGCAGCGCAGCTTCGTCGCTGGAGCACGGCGCGCGCGCGACGCGGGCTTTCGCTTCCTCGAGCTGCACGCGGCGCACGGCTACCTATTTCACAGCTTCCTGTCGCCGCTCTCCAACCAGCGCACGGATGAGTACGGCGGCTCGCTGGAGAACCGCGCGCGCTTCCTGCTCGAGACGGCGCGCGAGGTACGCGAGCTCTGGCCCACCGACCGTGTGCTCGCGGTGCGCGTGTCCGCGACCGACTGGGTGCAGGGCGGCTGGGCGCTGGAGGACACGGTCGAGCTCGCCAAGCTGCTCGCGCGCGAGGGCATCGACCTGATCGACTGCAGCTCCGGCGGCAGCTCGCCCGCGCAGTCGGTGCCGCTCGATCCGGGCTACCAGCTGCCGTTCGCGCGCGCCGTACGCCGCGAGGCGAAGCTGCCCACGGCCGCGGTGGGCTTGATCACGCAGCCGCTGCAGGCCGAGGAGATCGTCGCCAGCGGCGCCGCGGATCTGGTGCTGCTCGGCCGCGTGCTGCTGCGCGATCCGACCTGGCCGATCGACGCGGCCGAGACCTTGGGCGCCACCGCCCCGATCCCGCCCCAGTACGCGCGCTCGTATTAACGTTCCGCGGCGCCGCGGCGGTACTCCGCGGTGAGCTCGTCGAGCTTCTGCTTGAGCGCGGGCTCCAGCTTGTAGTCGACGGCGGCGAGCGTGTCCTTGAGCTGCTCGGGCTTGCTGGCGCCGATGATCGCGGAGCTGATCACCGGGTTCGCGAGCACCCAGGCCAGCGCCACCGTCGTCAGCGGCCGGCCCTCGACCAGCTGCTGCAGCGCGCGCACGGTCTGGAACTCGCGGTCGTGCCAGTAGCGGTCCTGATAACGATCGGCGGCCGTGCCGAGCGTGAAGCGTGTGCCTTCGGCCGGGCCCTTCGCCAGGTCGTGCTTGCCCGTGAGCAGCCCGCCCGCGAGCGGGTTGTACGGGATCACGCCGATGCCTTCTTCACGCGCGAGCGGCAGCAGCTCGCGCTCGATCTCGCGAAACAGCAAGCTGTAGCGCGGCTGGATCGAGACGATGCGCGCGAGCTGACGCGCGTCTTGCTTGCCGAGCAAGCGGCCGAGCCGGTAGGCGAGGAAGTTCGACACCCCGAGGTAGCGGACCTTGCCGGAGCGCACCACGTCGTCGAGCGCCTGCGCGGTCTCCTCGAGCGGCGTGCTCGGGTCGTCCATGTGCAGCTGGTACAGGTCGACGTAGTCGGTCTGCAGGCGGCGCAGCGAGTTGTCGATCGCGTCCAGGATGTGCTTGCGCGAGTTGCCCTGATCCCACGCCTTGGGGCCGACCTTGCCGGAGAGCTTGGTCGCGACCACGAAGCGGCTGCGCTTGCCCTTCAGCCAGCGGCCCACCACCTCCTCGGTGCGGCCGGCGGTGCTGAGGTCGCCGCCGAGCGGGTAGACGTCCGCGGTGTCGAGGAAGTCGATGCCGCCGTCGGCGGCGGTGTCGAGGATGCGCTGCGCGGTCGTCTCGTCACTCTGCAGGCCGAAGGTCATCGTGCCCAGACAGAGCCGAGAGACACGCAATCCGGTTTGACCGAGCGTGGCGTTCTGCATGGCGACGGCTATAGCGCCGTACGTGGTATCCAACAAGACAGAACGAGCAGCAACAAAGACAGCCCAAACGGTTGCCGTAAGGCGCGGCATCCGGTTTAATCGCGCTGCCGTGTCGACGTCCGCTGGAAACTTGGGGGTACTGGGACGTCTGCTCGGCATCGCGTGGGAGCACCGCGCGCAGTGTGCGCTGATCCTGGTGGTGCAGTTCTCGCTGTTCGCGCTGAGTGTGCTCGGCTTCGGCTGGACCGGCGCGGCGATGGACGTGATCCACGGCGCGCTCGACCCGCACGCGCCTGCGCCGCGCTGGCCGTGGGGCATCACGCCGCCCGCGGGCATGGCCGCGCTGGAGACGGTCTGTGCGATCGCGGGCGCGATCGTCGTGATCGCGCTCGTGCGCACGGGCCTGAGCGTGCTCAGCGGCTTCCTGATCGGCGACCTCGTGCACGGCGAGCTGGTGCCCAAGGTGCGCGCCCGCGTGTACGAGAAGCTGCAGGACCTGAGCTTCCGCTTCTACGACCGCAACGACAGCGGCGGCCTGTTCAACCGCGTCACCAGCGACGTGCAGCACCTGCGCTCGTTCGTCGACGTGGTGTTGATCCAGAGCATGGTCGTGCTGCTCGCGCTGCTGGTCTACGGCAGCTACCTAGCCAAGCTGCACCTCGGGCTGACCGCGGCCTGCCTGGCGTCCACGCCGGTGTTGGTCTTCATCACCGTGCGCTACTCGCGCAGCGTGCTGCCTGCGCACGCCAGCATGCGCGAGCGCTTCGATCACCTGGTGCTCGGCTTCTCGGAGTCGGTGCACGGCGTGCAGGTCGTGAAGGGCTTCGCCGCCGAGCCCACGTTCCTCGGTGACCTGCTCGCGCGCAACGCCGCCGTGCGCGACAGCCAGACCTCGATCTTCAGCCAGCTCAGCCGCTACATCGCGAGCGTCGACTTCCTCACCCAGCTCAACGTCGCGATCCTGCTCTTCTACGGCGGCCTGCTGGTCGCGCGCGGCACGCTCACCGTGGGCGAGCTGATCGTGTTCGCGGGCATGCTGCAGCAGCTGACGGCGCAGGTGACGCAGCTGTCGACGATCGTGAACACGCTGCAGGAGAGCCTGATCGGCGCGCGGCGCGTGTTCGAGGTGCTCGACACGCCCGTCGAGGTGCACAGCCCCGCGCACCCGGTCGAGATGCGCCTGCTCGGTCAGATCCGCTTCGAGCACGTGAGCTTTCGCTACGGCGAGGAGCTGGCCGTGCGCGAGCTCGAGCTCACGATCCGGGCGGGCGAGCGCGTCGCGCTGTTCGGCACCGCGGGCAGCGGCAAGAGCACGCTGCTCGCGCTGATCCCGCGCTTCTACGATCCGCAGGTCGGGCGCGTGCTGATCGACGGCGTCGACGTGCGCCAGCTGGCGCTGCCCGCGCTGCGCCAGAGCACGGCGTTCGTGTTCCAGGAGAGCTTCCTGTTCAGCAACACGGTCGCGGCCAACATCGCCTTCGGCGCGCCGGACGCCAGCCAGGCGCAGATCGAGCGCGCCGCCAAGCTCGCCTGTGCGCACGAGTTCATCGCGACCTTGCCGGACGGCTACGACACGCTGCTCGGCGAGCTGGCCACCAACCTCTCGGGCGGGCAGCGGCAGCGGATCGCGCTGGCCCGCGCGCTGGTGCAGGACCCGCGCGTGTTGCTGCTCGACGATCCCACCTCGGCGCTCGATGCCGAGACCAGCCACGAAGTATTCGAGGCGCTCGACTCCGCATGCGAGGGCCGCACCACCGTGATCGCGACCCACCGCCCGCAGCTGCTCGCGCGCGCCGATCGCGTGCTGGTGCTCGAGGACGGCCGCATCGTGCAGCAGGGCACCCACGCCGAGCTGCTCGCGCTCGACGGGCTCTATCGGCGTGTGCACCTCGATGAGCTGAGCTCGTTCGCGGAACAGGAGAAGGCGAGCTGATGGCCACCCCGCTCACCCGTACCATCCTGCTGCGCGAGGAGGAGCGTCCGCTCTCGCTCGCCACGCTCAAGCGGCTGTACGCGTATACGTATCCGCACGCGCGCACGCGCAACCTGCTGTTCGCGCTGGTGCTGCTGCGCTCGATGCACTTGCCCGCCTTGAGCTGGGCGGCTGCGGCCGTGATCAGCGGTCCGATCGCGGCCCGCGACGAGCGCGGCGTGTGGCTCGGCACGCTCGGCTTCGTCGCGCTCGCGATCTGGGCCGCGGTGAACTTCTATTGGCGCGCGCGCAAGGCGCACGAGCTCGGCGAGGCCGTGATCCACGACATGCGCGCGGACATCATGCGCCACGTGTTCGCGATGCCGATCGGCTTCTTCCAGCGCCAGCGTGTGGGCAGCCTGATCAGCCGCGTGACCTCGGACCTCGAAGCCGTGCGCGTGGGCGTGAAGGACGTGGCGTTCGTGGGCACGGTGCAGCTCGGCACCATGGTGGGCTCCGCGATCTTGATGGCGTTCTACGACCTGCAGCTGTTCGCGGTGGTGCTCGCGCTGGTGCCGGTGTTGACCTGGCTGGTGCGGCGCGCACAGGGGCAGCTGCTGGCGGCGCACCGCGCCTCGCACGAGAGCTACAGCCGCGTGGCGGCCACGGTCGCCGAGTCGATCGCGGGCATTCGCGTCACGCAGAGCCTCGGCCGCGGGGCGGTGAACAGCGAGGCGTTCGCGGGCCAGATCGAGCTGCACGGCTCGCTCAACGTACACAGCGCGCGGCGCGCCGCGGTGCTGTTGCCCACGCTCGAGCTGAACGGGCAGATCTTCCTGGCCACGCTGGTCGCGCTCGGTGGCTACCGTGCGCTGCACGCGAGCATCGAGCTCGGCGTGCTGGTGC
>DASUME010000987.1:0-9190 GCA_036277895.1 Polyangiales bacterium | reverse complement strand
GTTGAAGGAGCCGATCTTCGCGGTCAGCGCGGTGTTGTACATGCCGTCGTTGATCGCGGGGATCATCGGTGGCTCCTCGCGCGCGACCACGGGCAGCGCGTACAGGTCCCACAGCTTCGGGTCGTTGTAGACGAGCTCGCGGCTGTCAGTGCTGGGGTTGTAGAGGTAGAGGCCGAAGTCGGGCGCGGTGGCCGAGATCTCGTTGCGCTCGTTCACGTCGCCGTTGGCCCAGCTCACGATCCACTTGTCGCTGCCGGCGATCGCGGACGGCGAGCGGTAGCGGCCGACGCCGGTGGGCGCGGGCTCCATGTCGGTGGGGACGTTGACCGTGACCTTGTTGAACACGGCGGCCTGCTCGTTGTAGGCCTCCACGCCGTTGACCGCGACCGGCACGCTGACGCGCATCAGCGCGCCTGCCTGGATCGTGCCTTCACGTGTGGTGGCGACGCCGAGCAGCTCGCCCGAGCTGAGCTCGCGCACCTGCACGATGCTGTTGAACGGCTTGTCGTGCTGGCCGGCGAGCGCGCGCATCTGCGTGCAGTCCGGGCGCATCGTGAACAGCTTCAGGTCGTTGACCGGCCCGAGGTGCTCCCAGCGCGAGTAGCCGATCAGGCCGTTCTTCATCGCGAACGGGTTGGTGCTGTGCGACAGGTTCTGCGAGCACAGGCGCCGATCGGCGTCGCCCGCGAGCTCGCTGATGGTCGCGATCTGCGTCACGCGGCGGCCGTGGTTGTACTCGTCCGCGCGCGTGCCCATCTCCGTGTACATCTGGTTGGTCACGAACGCGATCCGGCGGCCGGCCACGAACACGGGCTGGATGTCGTCCGCCTCGCCGAACGTGAGCTGCTTGATCGCCGGGTCGCCCTCGAGGTTGGCCGTGAAGATGTGGAAGCGGTCCTCGCCCTCCATGCGCATGGAGAAGGCGACCGTGCGCGCATCGAAGGAGAGATCGACGCCGTTGATGTCGACGCCCCGGAAACCCTCGGTGAGGTTGGTGAGCTTGCCGTCCGGGGCCGGCGGCGAGAGCACGAACAGGCCCGCACCCTCCCCCGGCACGTAGCGGTCGTAGTCGAACACCTGACCCATGCCGCCGGTGACCTCGTGCTGGCCGTTCGGGAGCAGGTACGCCCGCTTCACGAACACCACCTTCTCCACTCCTGGCAGCACGCCCTGCTTGGCCTGCTTTGTCGTCGAGCTCCCACACGCCAGCAGCGCAGCGCAGAGCCCTCCGAGTATCAACCGACCGAGCCCCATGCGTCGACCTCCCCAGGTTCGAGGCATTCTTGCGCGAGCTCACGGCCGAAGCCGAGCGCCATTCGCATCGGCTCCTGCCCTCCAAGCTGCCTTTCGCTCGTTTTGGTACGCCTCGCCACCCGGGTCTGGCGCGCTGCGGTCGGGCAAAAGAGAGCTATAAAGGTAGGTGTGAAGCGTCCGTGGAATTCGCTCGCGCTGTTTGTGGCGCTGCTGGTTTGGCCGCTGGCGGCCTCGGCCGATGCCGGCGTGGCTGCGTCCTTCAAGCAGGCGCTCGAGTCGGGGGACGTGCTGACCCCGCTGCTGATGTCGTTCGCGGCGGGGCTGGCCACGTCGCTGACGCCCTGCGTGTACCCGATGATCGCGATCACGGTCAGCGTGTTCGGCGCGCGCAAGAGCACGTCGCGCATGCAGGGCGCGGGGCTGTCGACCGCGTTCGTGCTCGGCATGACCACGCTGTTCACCACGCTCGGTGTGGTCGCGGCGCTGAGCGGCGGCGTGTTCGGTGACGAGCTGGGCAGCCCGATCGTAGCTGGCGCGCTGGCGCTGATGTTCGGCGCGATGGCGCTGTCGATGTTCGGTGCGTTCGAGATCGCGCTGCCCTACCAGTGGACCACCTGGCTCGGGGATCGCGGCGGCATCGGCTACAAGGGCGCGTTCGTGCTCGGCATGGCCAGCTCGCTGATCGCCGCGCCTTGTGTGGGGCCGGTGCTCGGGCTGCTGCTGCCGTGGATCGGCACCACCGGCAACGTCGGCTTCGGCGCGGCGTGCATGGTGGCGTACTCGCTCGGGCTCGGCTGCCTGTTCTGGGTGGTGGGCACGTTCGCAGTCGGGCTGCCCAAGAGTGGGCGCTGGATGGAGTGGGTGAAGAGCGCGTTCGGGCTGATCATGATCGGCTCGGCGCTGTACTTCCTGCGCGCCTGGCTGCCCGGCTACGCGAGTATCGAGCGCGACCGCAGCTTCCTCTGGATCGGGCTGTCGCTGCTCGGAGGCGGCCTGGTGCTCGGCGCGGTGCACCTCAGCTTCTACGACTCGATGCAGATCAAGGCGCGCAAGGGGCTCGGCATCGTGCTCGCCTCGCTCGGCATCCTGGTCACGGTGGGCTACCTGGAAGCGCGCCCCGCGCACGCGGACTGGGAGCACGATCTCGCGGCCGCGAAGGAGCGCGCCAAGGCCGCGGGCTCGCCGCTGCTGATCGACTTCGGCGCCAGCTGGTGCCAGGCCTGCGGCGAGCTGGAGCGGCACACGTTCAGCGACCCGCGCGTGGTGTCGGAGAGCCTGCGCTTCGTGAAGGTGAAGGTGGACCTCAGCCCCGGGCAGGACGTGAAGCAGGGCACCGCGTGGCTGCAGGGCTACGGCGCCCGCGGGCTGCCGCTCGTGGTGCTGCACGATTCCGCGGGCAAAGAGTCGTCCCGCATCACCGAGTTCGTCGAGGCCGACCGCATGCTGGAGCTGCTGCGAGCGGTCAACTGAGCAGCTTGCGTGCGTTGACCATCCGCAAGCTCACGGGTAATACTTCCGGTATGAAGGCAGCGGTGTCGATTCCTGACGACGTTTTTGCCGAGGCAGACCGCCTTGCGAAGCAGCTCAAGACGTCGCGCAGCCAGCTGTACAGCCGAGCCCTGAAGGAGTTCCTGGCGCGCCACGCACCCGACGAAGTCACGGATGCGGTGAACCGCGTATGCGACGAGCTTGCGGGCCCTGACGAGTTCGTGCGTCGCGCTGCGGGCCGCGTCCTTCGAAAGATGGAGTGGTGATTGCGCAGAGTGAGGTGTGGTGGGCCGACCTTGGCGAACCGACCGGTTCCGAGCCAGGGTTCCGCAGGCCGGTGCTGGTCGTGCAAGGTGACTCGCTGAATCGGAGCCGTCTCGCGACCGTGGTATGCGTTCCTTTGACCAGCAATCTCAAGTGGGGTGATGCGCCGGGGAACGTTCTGCTGAAGGCCAAGTCGACCGGCCTTGCGAAGGACTCGGTTGCGAACCTGGCTCAGATCGTTGCACTGGACCGGACCGCTCTGACCGAGCGTGTCGGCCGGATCAGCAAGCCGCAGCTCCAGCTCGTATTCGCGGGACTCGACGTCGTGCTCGGGCGCTGACTCGGCTCGCTCCGCCCTCACCGACCGGCGCCGGGCCGTAGCTTCCTGGCGAATGCCTGGTTCGGCCGCTGGCTGCTGGTGGCGGTGGGAGTCGTGGCCGTGGCTCTGTTCTTCGCCTGGGCCGTGCGCCTACGTCGCGCGCTCCCCCTGCTTGCTGCCGCACTGATCCTGGGCGGGGCCGTGGGGAACCTGTTCGACCGCGTTCGTCTCGGCTACGTGGTGGACTTCGTGCACTGGCACTACCAGGATCGCTTCAGCTGGCCGATCTTCAACGTCGCCGATGTCTGGATCTTCCTGGGCGGCGTGCTGCTCCTCGCGAGCCTCTGGCGGCACGAGCCCCGCGAAGCAGGCGCGCCGTTCTAGCCAAGGAAGCTGGATGCCGTCCGCATGCTGGAGCTGCCGCCCGCTGCCGCTGGCTACGCTGGCCCGGACGCTCGCGTTCGTGCTCTCTCGAACCGGTGGAAATGAGCTTCGTTTCCAGCTTCAGCCGAGCGCGAGCGCGCGCACGCGCACGGCCACGCGCGACGAGAACGTTCTCGTGTTCGTGGTCGGTGCCTGCACGGGACTGCAGATCGGCTAAAAGCCCGCCATGAGCGATGGTGGAAAGCTGGATGCGTACGGCCAAGCGGGCGTGAATTACGCCGCGATCGACCCAGGCAAGCTGATGGCGCAGCGTGCGGCCAAGCGTACCGCCGTCACGCTCGAGTCACGCGGGGTGCAGGAGCTGGCGGAGAGCCGCGGCGAGTCGGCCTACGTGATCGACCTCGGCGACCGCTACCTCGCGACCGTCACCGAGGCGCTCGGCACCAAGAACCTGGTCGCCGACGAGGTGCGCGCGCTGACCGGGCGCAGCCACTACGATGCGATCGCCAAGGACACCGTCGCGACCATCCTGAACGACCTGTGCACGCTCGGCGGCGCGCCGCTCTGCCTGACGGCGTACTGGGGCGCGGGGCGCACGGACTGGTTCGAGGACCTGGAGCGCATGCGCGACCTGACCGAGGGCTGGGCGAGCGCGAGCGAAGAAGCGCGCTGCGCCTGGGGCGGCGGCGAGACGCAGGTGCTGGTGGGCGCGATCGAGCCCACGCGCGTGGTGCTCGGCGGCTCGGCCGTGGGCACGATCGCGAAGGACCGCCTGCTCACCGGCTCGCGCTTGCAGGCCGGCGACGCGATCCTGATCGCCGCCGCCAGCGGCATCCACGCCAACGGCCTCACGCTCGCGCGCAAGATCGCCCAGGACCTGCCGCAGGGCTACGCGACCAAGGTGCCGGGCGACGGACGCGGCTACGGCGAGGTGCTGCTCGACGCGACGCCGCTCTACGGCCCGCTCGTCGAAGCGCTGCAAGACGGCGGCGTCGATCTGCACTACGCGGTGCACGTCACGGGCCACGGCTGGCGCAAGCTGATGCGCGCCGAGCAAGCGCTGCGCTACGTGGTCGAGCTGCTGCCGCCGTCGCCGCCGATCTTCGAGCTGCTGTCGAACGCAGCGAAGATCGATCGCGTCGAGGCGTACGCCACGTTCAACATGGGCGCGGGCTTCGCGTTCTTCGTGCCGCCGCACCAGGTCGAGCTCGCGCGCGACGCCGCACGCCAGATCGGCCGCGAGCTCTTGCAGATCGGACACGTGGAGGCCGGACCGAAGGAGGTGGTGCTGCGACCTCTCGGCGCCACGCTCGCGGGTGATTCACTTCAGATCCGCTGATCCTACGCGTGCGTAGCGCAGCGCCGCACATCCGGCGACACACCGCGCAACGTGTGCATTCCATAAGATTCGTGAGCGGGAGACATGCGCTTTACGCGCGCACGCTGGAGTCTCTATCCTCCGCAAGTCGGAGTAGCTCGTGCATGAGCGTTCCCGACCGGAAGGCTCATGTCCGCTACGACGAAGATTTGCGCGATCTCGCTCGCGATCCTGTTTGCCGCGTGTGGGGACGGCGACGGCCCCAAGCGCCGCGATGACGACGGTGGCTCCAACCCGCGCAACGAAGCGGGCACCATCTCGCCGGATCCAGACGCGGGGCGAGACGCCGAGATCATCGAGGACGCCAGGATTCGCGACGCGCGCGTCGAGGTCGACACCGGGCCGGGCTGCAAGACGGCCTGCGCCGGCGACGACTGCCTGCAGGTGCCGGACAACTGCGGCGGGTTCTTGACCTGCAACCCGTGTGAAGGCGAGCTGGTCTGCGGCCTCAAGGCGCCCAACAAGTGCGGCGCGCCCGATCCCGTGAGCTGCACGCCGAAGACCGCGGCCGAGCTGTGTGCCGGCAAGTGCGGCGCGGTCAGCGACACCTGCAGCAGCGTGGTGACCTGCGACGCGGCGGCCGGCGGCGTCACCTGCGGCGCGAACCAGGCGTGTACGAACGGCGCCTGCGTCGACACCATCTCGCCCTGCGTCGCGCTCACGTGCACGAGCAAGATGCACCAGTGCGGCGACGACGGCGACGGCTGCGGCGGCATCCTGCACTGTGGCGACTGCTCGACCGGCAAGCAGTGCATGTTCGCGAGCACCGGCAACAGCTGCCAGGACGTGCCGCCTCCCCAGTGCACTCCGTTGCTGCCCGCGATGGCGTGCCCGATGACGTGCGGCACCGTCAGCGACGGCTGCGGCGGCACGATCCGGTGCCAGGACCTCTTGATGTACGCGTGCCCCAACGGCACCGCCTGCACCGCCGACGGCGCGGCCGCACCGACCTGCAAGAGCACGCAGGTCCCGTGCACGCCCAAGACCGCGGCCGTGGTGTGCGACGGCAAGTGCGGCCCGCAGCCCGACGGCTGCGGCACCGCGATCGACTGCAGTGCGAGCAACGGCGGCCAGACCTGCAACGCCACGCTCGGCGAGAGCTGCGGCGGCGGCGGCGTACCTAGCCAGTGCGGCAAGGAGCCGTGCGTGCCCAAGACGCAGGCCGAGCTGTGCCCCGTCACCGGCGGCAACAAGGCGTGCGGCAAGCAGCCCGACGGCTGCGGCACGCTGGTCGACTGCGGCGGCTGCGCGACCGACCAGCAGTGTGGTCTCTTCGCGTCCAGCGTGTGCGGCACGATCCCCGTCTGCCAACCCACGGCGGTCGCGACCGCTTGCGCGAGCAAGTGCGGCACCGTGCCCGACGGCTGCGGCGGCAGCTACAACTGCAGCAGCTCCAACGGCGGCGTCAGCTGCAGCGGCAGCGAGTACTGCGGCGCCAACGGCATGGCCAACAAGTGCGGCGCGCCGCCGGTGACCTGCACGCCGAAGACCTGCGCCCAGCTCGGTCACAGCTGCGGCCTCGCCTCGGACGGCTGCGGTCACGTGCTCAACTGCTGGCCGAGCTGCAACGCGAATGATCCTTCGTGCAGCGGCACCTGCAGCGCGAACTCCGCCTGCCTCGCGAACCAGACCACGGCTGCGCAGAGCTGCGTCTCCGGCGGTCCCACCTGCACCGGCAGCCTCTGCAACAGCGTGCCCGCGAGCTGCCCCGCCAACACCACCTCGAAGCTCACCGGCACCGTGGTCACGCCGGGCCGCACCGTGAATGGCGCGGCGATCAACCGCCTGCCGGTGCCGAACGCGATCGTGTACATCCCGGCCGAGCCGAGCGCCGCGCTGCCCTCGTTCGTCGAGGGTGTGATCGCTGGCAACAGCGCCTCGTGCGGTCGCTGCGAAGACGAGAAGCTGGTCGCCGACGGCCAGTCCGTGCTCGCAGCCGGCGTCACCAACTACAAGGGCGAGTTCACGCTCGAGGGCCGGATCCCGGTCGGCGTCGCGTTCAAGCTCGTGCTCAAGGTCGGCAAGTGGCGGCGTGTGGTGAACATCGACGCCACGGTCGCGAAGTCTTGCCAGACCGTCGCGCTCACCACCGAGCAGACGCGGCTGAACGCGAACACCACGGACGGCCTGACCGGCACGCACCTGCCCAAGATCGCGATCTCGACTGGTGACGTCGACGCGATGGAGTGCGTGCTGCTCGGCATGGGCATCTCGCAGAGTGAGTTCACGCTGCCGAGCGGCTCGGGCCGCGTGCAGATGTTCCGCGCCAACGGCACCATGATGCCGAGCTCCTGCAGCGGCGGCACCACGTGCACGAACAACAACAACCGCGGCTGCCGCAACGGCAACAACGGCTGCTCGTTCACCAACGCGGACACCAACCTCTACGCCAGCCAGGCCGCGCTCAACGCCTACGACCTGGTGGTGTTCGACTGCGAGGGCGAAGGCCACTACGCGCGTAACTCGACGCAGCGCACGCGCCTGCTCGACTACGTGAACAACGGCGGCCGCGTGTTCGCCAGCCACTGGGCGTACGAGTGGCTCGACAACACCGGCACGCTCGACATGGCCGCGGCCTGGAACGCGAACGGCAGCGCCACCACCGGCACCGCGTTCGTGTCGCTGCCGAGCGGCACCACCCAGCGCGCGGGCGCCAACGGCGTGAAGAGCCCGCTGTTCCGCGACTGGCTCACCTACCAGGGTGCGCTCAGCGGCACCGCGGCCGGCCAGACCACCGCGCCGACCACACCGCAGATGGGCATCACCGACCCGCGCGACGTCGCGGGCAGCACCGTCGGCACGTCCACCGACGAGTGGATGTACCGCCGTCCGAGCAACACCTCGTACGTGCAGCAGCTGTCGTTCAACACGCCGTACGGCGCGGCCGAGAGCGCGATCTGCGGCCGCGTGGCGTTCACCGCGTTCCACGTGGCGTCGAGCACCAGCAGCACCACGCTCAGCACGGACAGCACCGTCTGGCCGGCCGAGTGCTCGACCAACGCGCTGACGCCGCAGGAAAAGACGCTGGCGTTCATGCTGTTCGACCTCGCGACCTGCGTGTCGACGGGCGACCCGCCCCAGCCGCCCGCGTGCGTGCCCAAGACGGTGGCGCAGGTGTGCCCAGGCGTGAACGACGCCTGCGGCTACGTCTCCGATGGCTGCGGCGGCGTGGTCGACTGCGCCGGCTGCGCGGCGGGCTTCTACTGCGACGGCAACGCGTGCCGCCCGCAGCAGTGCACGCCCGCGACTTGCTCCTCGCTCGGCTTCACCTGCGGCAACCACGCCGACGGCTGCGGCGGCATCGCGCGCAACGCCCAGGGCCAGGAAGGCTGCGGCACGTGCACCAACGGCCAGACCTGCGGGCTCACGCAGGCCGGCTTCTGCGGCGGCTGCGTGCAGGTCCCGCAAGGCACTGCGTGCCCGGCCGGCTCGTGCGGCACGGTCAGCAACGGCTGCGGCGGCACCTACGACTGCGGCCTGTGCACGGCGCCGAACACCTGCGGCGGCGGCGGACCGAACAAGTGTGGCCCCGGCTCCTGCTCGCAGATCCCGCAGGCGACAGCCTGCCAGGGCAAGACCTGCGGCGTGGTCGCCGACGGCTGCGGTGGCAGCTACACGTGCGGCACCTGCACCGCACCCAACACCTGCGGCGGCGGCGGCTCGCCGAACGTCTGCGGTCAGCCGACCTGCACGCCCAAGACGCTCCAGCAGGTCTGCAGCGGGCTGCAGTGCGGCTGGGTCAGCGACGGCTGCGGTGGCGCGATCAACTGCGGCACCTGCCCCAACGGCGGTCAGTGCGGCGGCAACGGCCCGAACCAGTGCGGCGCCACCTGCCAGCCGACGACCTGCACCGCGGCCAACGCGGACTGCGGCAACATCGCGGACCTCTGCGGCAGCTTGCTCAACTGCGGCACCTGCCCGGCGGGCCAGGTCTGCGGCGCCACCACGCCCAACCGCTGCGGTCCCGGCACCGCCTGCACGCCACGCACGTGCGCGGCGGCCAACGCGCAGTGCGGCCTGATCGGCGATGGCTGCGGCAGCGTGCTCGACTGCGGCGTGTGCACCTCGCCGCAGACCTGCGGCGGCGGTGGAACGGCCAACGT
>DASUME010000986.1:0-9443 GCA_036277895.1 Polyangiales bacterium | reverse complement strand
CCGCGGCGCTGGCCGCGCTGATCGAGCTCGGCCGCAGCCAGAGCGGCATCCGTGAGGTCTCGCTTTCGGGGCTCTCGCGCGCGTTTACCCTCACTGCCGTTCAGGCGGGCTTGGCCGAGCGCTTCACCCTGACGGCCTCGGCGCCCAGCGCGCGCGCCGTCATCTTCGAGCTCCCCGGTGGGATCGGCGCGGGAGCCTTCGACATCGCCGGCGAGCCGCTGCTCATCCGCCAGCTGCAGTGGCTGCGCGATCACGGCATCGAAGACGTGGTGGTGGAGGTGACGACCGGTAGCGCAGCCGCACGTCGCGCCGCGTGGCTGCTCGGCGACGACCCGCTGACCCACCGTTGTACGGTCGTGCCCACACGCTCCGCGCTCGGCCCGGCCAGCTTGGCAGAGCGCGCGGGCCTCGAAGCGCTGTTTCTGGCGCTGCCCGCGGACACGCTCGTGAGCGGCAAGATCGTGCTCGGCGACGAGCCGGCCACCCTCCGCTACCCGCCGCCGCCCTTCGCACCGCAAGCGTCGACACGCGCGCTCCAGCTCCGCACCCGCGAGCAAGCGTCAGAGACCGAGAGCGAGCAGGAAGGCTGGGCGCTCGCGCTGCACGATCTCGGCGCCGCGCATGCGCTCTCGTGCGCCGTGCTGCGCGGCGAGGTGACGGACATCCTCGTGCACGCCGCGCAGACGCGACCTGGCATCTGGCTCGCGCGTGGGGCGCGTGTGGCCGACGAGGTAAAGCTCGAGGCGCCCGTGCTGATCGGCCGCAACGCGCGCGTGTTCGGCGACGCGCAGCTCGGCCCCAACGTGATCGTCGGCGCTGCGGCGGTGATCGAGCGCGGCGCGCAGCTGGTCGAAGCCAGCGTTCGCGCGGATACGCTGGTCGGCGAGGGCGCGCGCGTGCGCCACGCACAGGTCGATGCGCGCGGCATCGTGAGCTTCGCCGAGCAGGCGCGCACCGAGGTCGATGACCCGCTGCAGCTCACGAGCGCGATCGATCGCAGCGCGCCGCTGCACGTGCGCGCGCTGGCATTGTTCGCGCTGTGCGTGCTCGGCCTGCCATGGCTGCTCGGCTTCAGCCTTACGGCGGCCCGCGCCAAGCGTGTGGTGCGCGTGCTCCCGTGGCGGGGGCAGCAGCTCCACGTGGGCACGATCGGGGTCGCACTGCTCGATCTGGTGCCGGCCCTGTTCGACGTGCTGCGCGGCCAGCGCGATCTGCTCGGCGTGGCGTCCGCACGTGCGCTCGAGGTCGAGGGCACGCGGCGCGACGGGCCCGCGCGCGCCGGCGCCCTGGACGTCTCGCACGCCCTCGCCCCCGGCGCGAGCACCTCGACCCTGCTCTGGATGTGGCGCTGGTACCTACTGAACAAGAGCTTCGGCCTGGATCGCCGGCTGCTCGGCCCGGCGCTGCGCGCGGCGCTGAAGAGCCCGAAAAACGACCCGCCAAAGCCCTGAACGTCCGACGGGCATCACTAAGTTTTTGACAGCTCTCCGCACGTTCAGTAATCCTGTGTCTCACCTAACCGTGCGGGCAGGAGTGCTCATGCAGAAGCTCACCCAACGTCAGAAGATGGTGCTCGAGTTCATCCAGACCACGATCGACACCGACGGCTACCCGCCGACGCTGCGCGAGATCGGGAACTTCATGGGCATCCGCAGCACGAACGGCGTGAACGACCACCTGCGCGCGCTCGAGCGCAAGGGGTACCTCACGCGCAAAGACATGAAGTCGCGCACGCTGCGCCCCACGCGGGCGGTGGAGCGCATGCTCAAGGTGCCGGGCCTGGCGTCCGTTACCTCCCTTCCCACCCTGCCCGAGCCGGCGTTCGACGATCTGTTGTCGATCCCGATCCTCGGCCACGTCGCAGCCGGCTCGCTGCAGGAAGCGATCGAGCAGCCGAGCGACCACGTGCGCATCGACAAGATGCTGGTCGGCCCCAAGCACGAGGTGTTCGGGCTGCGCATCCGCGGCGAGTCGATGATCGAGGCGGGCATCCACGACGGCGACTACGTCTTCGTGCGCAAGCAGCTGGAGGCCACGCGCGGGCAGATCGTGATCGCGCTCGTCGGCGACGAGGCCACCTGCAAGTACTTCTTCCCCGAGCGCGACCACATCCGGCTCGAGCCCGCCAACAGCAAGATGGCGCCGATCCTGATCCCCAAGACCGACTGGCGCGACACGCAGTTGCTCGGTGTCGTCGCAGGCATCTACCGCAAGCTGCTCAGCTAGCTAAACTCGCGCGTATGGCTGCTCCGCCTGCGTTCGTTCCTCCCACCCGCGTCTTGCACGGACCTGGTCCGAGCGAGGTCGCGCCCTCGGTCCTGCGTGCGCTCGCCGCACCCACGATCGGGCACCTCGATCCCGCCTTCCTCGGCCTGCTCGACGCCGTGCGCAGCATGCTGCGGCAGGTGATCGGCACCGAGAACGAGCTCACGCTGCCGATGAGCGGCACCGGCTCGCTCGGCATGGAGACCTGCATCGACAACCTGGTCGAGCCGGGCGATCGCGTGCTGGTCGGCATCCACGGCGTGTTCGGCCAGCGCCTCGCCGAGGTCGCGCGACGCGCCGGCGGCGAGGTGACCGTGGTCGAGGGTGAGTGGGGCCGCGCGCTCGACGTCGAGCAGGTGCGCAAGGTCGCGGCCGGCGCAAGGTTCAAGCTGCTGTGCGTGGTCCACGCGGAGACCTCCACCGGCGCGCTCACGCCGCTGCCGCCGTTTCGCGCGCTCGCTGACGAGCTGGGCGCGCTGCTGCTCGTCGACTGCGTGACCTCGCTCGGGGGCGTGCCGGTCGAGATGGACGCGGTTGGCGCCGACGCGATCTACGCGGGCACGCAGAAGTGCCTGAGCTGTCCGCCCGGCCTCGCGCCGGTGAGCTTCTCGCCGCGCGCGCGTGCGGCGCTCGACGCGCGCAAGCACAAGGTCCAGAGCTGGTACGCCGACCTCTCGCTGATCGCGCAGTACTTCGGCGGCGAGCGGCTCTACCACCACACCGCGCCGATCAACATGTTGTACGGCCTGCACGAGGCGCTGCGCCTGGTGCTCGAGGAGGGCCTCGAGGCTCGCTACGCACGCCATCGCACGCAGAGCGCGGCCCTCGCCGTGGGGCTGGAGGCGATGGGCCTGAAGCTGGCCGTGCCCGCAGCGGAGCGCTTGCCGCCGCTGACCCTGGTCGAGATCCCGCAGGGCATCGACGACGGGCGCGTGCGCAAGCGCCTGCTCGACGAGCACAACATCGAGATCGGCGGCGGCCTGGGCAAGTTCAAGGGCCGCGCCTGGCGCATCGGGCTGATGGGCGAGAGCTGCCAGCCCGAGCGCGTGACCGGCGTGCTGTCCGCGCTGCGCAGCGTGCTGGAGGCCGAGGGCTTCCGCGCCACCAAGACCCGGTAGCCGCGGTTACGGCGCGGCTGCGCTGACGCACGCGCACGGGGCGCTTTGGCGGCCTCCCTGACCACGCGGGGCGAATTCCGAGCCGTAGCGGGCGTCTCCGGTTGAAGACCTGCCTCATCTCGGGCAGCTTTTCGCGGCTGACGGCATGGCGTTGCTCCCCGATAGACTCGGCCCCTTCGAGCTCCAGCGCCGGCTCGGCGCGGGCGGCATGGCCGAGACGTTCCTGGCCGTGCGGCGTGGTCCCGCCGGCTTCGAGCAGCGCGTGTGCATCAAGCGCATCTTGCCCGCGTACGAGAGTGACCAGGACTTCGTGACCTCGTTCCTGGCCGAGGCACGCACCTCGGCCTCGCTGCGCCACGCGAACATCGTGCAGGTGCTCGACTTCGGGGCGCACGAGGGCTCGCACTACCTCGCGCTGGAGCTGATCGACGGGCTCGACCTGCGCGGGCTGTTGGCGCGCGACACCGTGCTCGATGCCGAGCTGGTGGTGCTGATCGCCGCCGAGATCGCGGCCGCGCTCGCCTACGCACACTCGGCCGATGAAGATCACCCGCAGGTCATCCACCGCGACATCTCGCCCTCCAACGTGCTGGTCAGCCGCAACGGCGAGCTGAAGCTGACCGACTTCGGCATCGCGCGTGTGGTGGGCGGCTCGATGAACACCGCGTCCGGTGTGATCAAGGGCAAGATCCCGTACATGCCGCCCGAATACATCGACGGCGGCAAGTTCGACGCGCGCGGCGATCTGTTCGCGCTCGGCGTGATGTTGTTCGAGCTGCTGCACGGCTTTCGGCCGTTCGACGGCGACAGCGAGCTCGACACGCTGCGCCGGATCGCGAACGGCGACCGCAAGCCGTTCACGGCCTCGGCCGGTCCGGCGGTGCTCGCCTGCATCGAGCGTTGCCTCGCGAAGGATCCGGCCAAGCGCTACGCGGACGCGCGCGAGCTGCTCGACGCGCTGCCCACGGTGCACACGCACCGCGCGCGCAAGCGCTTGGCCGAGCTGGTTCGCGCGCGCACCTCGCGCGTTCCCGGCGAGTCGCAGGCGCCTTCCTGGCGAGGCGTCGCGGAGCACGCGCGCACGGTGCCGGTGACCCCGTCGTCGCCCGCACCCTCCACGCGTCCGCCGCCCGCCACACAGCTGCTGCCTTCGCGCAAGGCGTTGTACGCGCTGCTAGCGTCGTCGTTGGTGTTGATCGCGGTGGTGGTGACCGCGTTGTTCCGCTTGCCGCGTGGTCCGGCCAGCGCCTCGGCGCCGCCGCTGCTGCCCGCCGTGCCGGCCAGTGAGACCTTGCCGACGGGCCTCGCGCCTGCCTCGCCCGCACTCGCGCCGGCTGTGGAAGAGCCCGCTGCGCCCGAGTCCGCCCCGGCCATGGTCGAGGCGCCCGCTGTCGCAGTCGAAGCGCCGGCCCCCGAGGCACACGCCAGCCGCAAGCGCGCGGAGCTGAACGTGGTGGTGTTGCCGTTCGGCGAGGTCTGGATCGACGGCAAGCACGTGGGGCTCTCGCCTCAGCGCATCAAGCTCGCGCCCGGCGAGCACGAGATCGGCGTCGGCGAGGGCCGCCCGCGCGAGACGCGCAGCGTGAGCCTCGCGCCCGGCGAGCACGAAGAGGTCGTCTTCCGCACGCCCAAGCGCGAGCGCTGATCGACGTCAGTTGTTCTTGACGACGTTCTGCTTCTGCTGCTCGAGCAGGCCGATGCCGATGCCGAGCGCACGCCGCACGCGGTCGAGCAGCTCCTTGTCGACGGCGATCTTCTGGCTCTGCTGGTCGATCCGGTCGTTGGCGTGAACGAGCTCGCTCTCCAGGTTGGAGACGCGATCGTTCAGCGCCGTGCCCGCGCGCTCCAGCGAGGCGATGCTGGCGCGCATGGCGGACAGCTCGTTGTGCGCGGTGTCGCGCTCCTGCGTGCGCTGCTCCAGGTCGCCCTCGAGCGCCCCGATGCGCGCGCTGAGCCGTGCATCGAGCGCCGTCTTTTGCTGCTCCAGCTCGGCGACCCGTGCGTCCAGCGTGACGCCGCGCTTCTCGGCGTCGCCGAGCTGCGACGACAGCTGCGCGATCTGCAGCGCCGCGCGATCCTCGATCTCCTTGCGTTCGGCGTTGGCCTTGGTCTCCAGCTCGCGCTGCAGGCCCGCCAGGGATGCATTCTTGCTGCGCTCGGCGTCGGTCAACCGGCGCTCCAGCTCCTGGGCGTGCTCGCTGGAGAGCGCATCGAGCGCACGCTGCTTCTCGGCGGCCGCGTCGGCCAGCGCGTTGCTGAGTGCGGCATCGGCCGCCTTGCGCCGCTCCTCGGCCTCCGCTTCGGAGGCGCGCCGGCGATCCTCGAGCTCGCGCTCGTGCTTGGCGCGCGCCTCGCCGGTCGCCGCCTCGTGCGCGCCGCGTAGTGCGCCGAGCTCGCGCTCCTTGCTGCTCTGCGCCTCGGCCAGCTCGCGCACGAGCGTCTGCTCGAGCTCGCGGACCTGGGTCGCGTGCGACGTGCGCAGGCGCTCGACCTCGGACGTGATCGCCTGCTCGCGCTGCGCGTTCGCCTGCTCGTGTGCGGCCTTGAGCTCGGCCAGCTCACGCGCGTCGTTGGCCTTCAGGTCTTCGAGCTCGCGTGTGCTGCTCGCCTTGAGCGCCTCGAGCTCGTCCTCGACCTTCTTGCCCTTGTCCTCGGCGCGCGCGAGCCGGCCGCGGAAGTCTTCGAGGCGCTTGTTCACCGCCTCGCGATCGACCTCGTAGGCCTTGATCTTGGCGCCCGACTCATCGACCTGCCGCTGCAGGCCCCCGATCGTCTCCTCCAGCTCCGCCTGCGTACGCTCGAGCCCGAGCGATCGATCGCTGGCGTCGAGCAGCTGGCGGTCGCGCTGCGTGACCTGCTCGCGCAGCCCGATCAGCTCCTTGTCCTTGCGGTTGAGCTGCTCGCGCAGATCGAGGTAGTCGCGGCTGGAGATGCCCGCGGTGGGTGCGGCAGCCGGCGGCGGGGCGGCGGCCAGCTCCTTGGCGCGGCGCTCGGCGGAGTCGGCGCGCTGCTCGGCCTCGTCGAGCCTGATCTTGGCGGCCGTGCGCTCGGACTCCGCCTGCTCGGCGCGCTGCTCGGCCTGCTTCAGGCGCAGATCCAGGTCGGCCACCTTGCGCTGGCTCTCCGAGACCTGGCCCGCGATCTCGTTCAGCCGCTGCTCGGCCTCCTGCGCGCGGCGCGAGGCGATCGCCGCGTCATCGCGCAGGCGATCGAGCTCCGCGGAGTCCACCTCGGCGGCCTGCGGCTCGTCGTGCAGCGCGTTCACGAACTGCGGCTCGGCCTTGGGCTGCTCGTCGCGTAGCAGCTCCCCGAACGCGTTCTCGGCGAAGGCGTCGATGTCCTCGTCGCCCACGTCCGCCTGCGCCTGGCTCTCCTCCGGAGAACCGCCCTCGATCTCATCGACGTCCACGAAGTGCACGGCGTCCTCCTCTTCCGCGGGCGCGCCCTCGGAGAGCCCGGCGACGGGCGCCACCTGCGCGAGCAGCGAGCCGAAGTCCGTCGGCAGCTGCACGTACTCGTCGGCGCGGCGCTTCTTCAGCTTCTTGTGCGACTCGAACGACTCGGCATGCTGGGCACCGCCCATGATCACCAGCGGCACGCGCGCGAGATCGTCCTCGCTCTTGAAGCGCTTGCAGACGAGGAATGCCTCGCCCGGCGCGCTCATCGCGTCCACCGACAGCAGGACCAACCTGACATCGCCTGCACGCGCAGCCGCGATCGCGGCCTCTGCGTCGCGCAAGATCTCGACCGTCAGGCCGAGCCGTCCGAAGCCCTCTTCAAGCTCTCGAACGAAGCTCGCGTCCTTCTCGAACACGATTACCCGCTGGGCCATCGCCACTCCCTCTGATCCGCCCCGAAACGCTGGCCTGCGTGCAGCACAATCCCGCGGGACGGTGCTGCCGTGGTTCTGCAAGCCAGCTTCCAGGATACGAGTCGCGCGCGTACCGTGTCAACGCGTACAGCGTTGGGGCACACGCGTGGATCGGCCCGCTTTCCCGAGGGAATCCCGTGTCCGACAGCTCAGTGCTGCGCCGCTTGTCCGGCCAGGCGCAACCCGTCTTCGGGCTCGTCACCGACCACTGCGTACACCACGCTACCGCGCTCGATCAGTGGCACCACATGCGCGCCGACGCGCACGTAGCGCACGTCGTGGCCGCTGACGGCAGCGCGCTCGGCCTCGTCGTCGAACGCACGCGGCGGCGAGCGGAAGGCGACCACGGTCATCTTGTGGCCGAGCCGCTCGTACTGCAGCGTGACGCCGTGACGGCCCCCGACCTCGACGTGGCGCGCGCCGACGAAGCGCACCGCCGGATCGCCGAAGTCGACCGGCTGCACGTCGAAGTCCACCTTGCCCGCGAAGTACGCCGGGACCATCTCTCGGCGCGCGACCTCGGCCGGGTACGAGCGCGTATGCGCGCGCACGACGTCCTCGAACAGCGGCGAGAGCCTGGCCGCCACGTGCGGCCCCTTCAGCTGCATCACGCCACCCACGCCGAACACGACCAGCGCGATGGCGGCCACGGCGGCGGTCGAGATCCAGTTGGCGTCCAGGCGGGCGAAGCGCGGGTTGGCCTCGACCTCCAGCGCCTCTTGCACGCGCGCCCGCAGCGCCTCGGGCGCCACCATGCGGCCGTGCTGCGCGATGTTCTTCTTCATCCAGTGCGCGAACTCGACGCGGTCCTTGCACGCGCTGCAGCTCTCGACGTGCGCTTCGACGGCGAACCGCGTGCTGGAATCGATCTCCTGATCGACCAGCCCATCCACACAGCGCTCGATGGCGGAACAGTTCATCCGGCTGCCCCCTTCCGCGCGCGGTAGCTCTGCATGTCGATCACGGCTTCGCCCTCGGCGGCAGCCGGCTCGCTGACGATGCCCATCTGGATGGCGGTGTCGATCAACTGCTTTTGCATCAACTTTCGTGCGCGGTGGAGGCGGGACATCACGGTGCCGATCGGCACGCCCACGGTCTCGGCGATCTCTTTGTACGAGAGCTCTTCGACGTCGGCGAGCACGATCATCAACCGATAATCTTCGGGCAAGTTGTCGAGCGCGCCGCTGATCTCGCTGCGCAGCAGGCCCTCCTGCGCGACCGCGGTCGAGTCGGTGAGCCCGCGCATCGCGGCGCGGCTCATCACGCCGTCACCGACGGGCACGCCCTCCTCGGTGTCGAGCACACGACGCTCGCGGACGTGGCGGCGGTAGTGGTTGATGAAGGTGTTGGTCAGGATGCGGAGCAACCAGGCCTTGAGGTTGGTGCCGGGCTCGAAGTGGTGCTGAAAACGGTAGGCGCGGACCAGCGCGTCTTGCACGAGGTCCTGCGCTTCGTTGGCGTCGCGCGTAAGGCGCATCGCCGCTCCGTAGAGAACGTCCAAGTGCTCGAGAGCGGCCTCCTGGAAGTCGGCACTGCCGTCGTCACTCTTCTTGCTCTTACGAAACCCAAACACCATCGGAGGCGCTCCTGGCCCGCTCGCAGAGCAGGCGGTTCGCGACTGCCGACCGCAGAGCGGCCCGGCCCGTCATGAGCGACAACCCCCATTGTGACGCATCTATTCCGGGCCGTCCCGGCAATGATCTTCAGTCTTTGGGGGTGGGGTCGGGCTTTTTTTCGAGCGGCTTCTCGACCCGGCGCCGGAGCTGGGCTTCCAGGTCCTCGATGCGCGCCTGGAGCCGGGCCACCTCGTGAGAGAGCTCGCGCAGCGGGGCCAGCACGGAGCCGATCAGGGTGCGCATCTTCTCGTCTGCGCGGCGGTGCAGCTCCTCGAGCGCCTCCACCGCGGGGGCCACCACGCGGCGGGGCGTGTCGCGCAGCTGCTGGAGGTCGGGGATGTCCGCCGCGGTGGGCAGGAAGCGGCCGACCGGGCCCTCGCGCAGGGAGGTGAGGATCTTCTCGCCGCGCGCCTGGATCATGTCGCGCAGGGTCTTGGCGCCCTGGCGCGTCGACTCCTCGGAGCTCTTCTCCGACTCGTAGATGATCTGGGCCAAGGTGACCCCGGTGAGGTTCTCCTTGGTGCGGTTGTCGATGATCTGCACGTCCTCACCGGCCCGCACGAGCTCGGCAAT
>DASUME010000985.1:0-3427 GCA_036277895.1 Polyangiales bacterium | reverse complement strand
CGAGCCTCCCCGACGATGTGCTATCCGGCGCCGCTCTTTGCTGACCGCTCCGCCCACCCGAAGGCAAGCCAGCTTGCGGCCTGTTCTAGGGGGCCTACGCGTGCGCCGCGGCGCTGCGCTGACGCGCCGAGAGCTGCGAGGCGAGCGACGCGACAAAGGCGCGCGGGGGCAGGTACTCCGGGAACAGCTGGGTTGGGCGCGCGCTGCAGTACGAGAACGACATCGAGTAGCGATCGCGTACGCGCGGCGGCCGCGCGCGATGCATCAGCCGGCAGGTATCGACGACCACCGTCGTCAGGGGTGGACCCAGCACCGTGCGCCAGGCGTCGCGCGCCACCACGCGCTCGAGGCGCGCGTCATCGACGAAGCCGGACGTGTAGTCGAGCTTGGTCGACATCATCAACGTGGTGGCGCGATCGAGGTACTCGAACGGACCACTCTCCTCGTCGACCGCGTCGAGGTACACGATCAGCTTGAGCATGCGGCGGTCCTCCACGTCGAGGTGCCACTGCCGCGTGTCGAAGGATGCCGCATCGGCCCGCTCGCGCTTGAACGAGACGCCCAAGTACCGCACCGGCAGCTCGATGTAGCTCTCCGCGAGATCCAGGTTCGTATCGGCGAGCCCCCACGCATAGACGCTTGGCGCGCGTGCCAGCGCGGACGGTGAGCAGACGATCGTGGAGTGTGCAGAGTCGTCGCGCGCGAGCTCCTGGCACAGCCAGCGCGCCTCGTGCAGCACGTCGGCCGGGATGAGCGTCGCTCCGTCGAGCGTCGCCACCATGTCGCGCTTCATCGTCGCGACCAGCTCGGCCCAGACACAGCCCAGGTCTTGCAGCCTGGGCGCATGCTGCGCGAGCGCGCGGTCGTAGCGCCGGTCCGCCCAGGACTCCAGCAAGGGAGCCCGGGCCAGCGCACGCTTCAGCTTGCCTTGGGCGCGAGCCTGTACTGCCCGCAACTGCATCGACACGGAGTGCATGACTCGACGTACGTCGCGCTGTGCGTTTGCATTCCCCTCGGGGATGCTCTTTTACGGACCCTGCTGCGGGAAGCCGGGCGCGAGCAGGCGGACGAAGCGTTCGGGCCGCTTCACGCCGCAGCCACGGATCGTGCTCTCGGAGGCCTGCACGAGCTGACTGCCCTGGTCGCCGGCAAGCAGCTGTCCCAGGCGGTACTCGGCGGCCGCGGCGTGCAGCTTCATGCCGATGGCCGTGAAACGAGCGGCCGCATCACGCAGCAGCGGCTCGGCGCGCGCATGCTGCTCGAAGCTGGCGAGGCTCGCCTGCAGCAGCGTCGCCAACGCCACCGGCCAGGGACTTCGTTCGCGCGCGAGTGCCTTCGCTTCGTCGCGCGCGTTTCGCAGCAGCGCGGGATCGCGGGCCACGGCAGCCTGCGCGAGGCAGAGTCGCCCGCGCAGTCCGCGCAGCTCGATGCGCGCGTGCTGGATGTTTCGCAACAGCGCGCCACGCTTCCACTCCGCGTTCAGCCGCGCCAGGCTGGCCGCCGGCTGTCCCTCGTACATGTCGAGCTCGGCCAGCCCGAGCGTGATGTAGTAGTGCGGCAGCTGGTAACCGCGCGCGTGCCAGTTGCGCTCGGCGGTCGCGAGCTCGGCGCGCGCGACTGCGGGTTGGTCCGGCCCGAGCCACGCCCAGGTCGAGCGCAGCGTGCGGAAGTACGTGGACGCGAACAAGTCACCGCGACTGTCCGCGTCGCGCAGCGCCTCCGGGACCTGACTGGTCAGGTCGCCGACCTGCCCGAGCTGCGCGGCGGCTTGCAGATCCCAGAACACCATCGTCGCCACGTCCCACGCGCCCGCCGGGTTCAGACGATGAATGTTCTGCGACTCCTGCGTCAGCCGTCGAGCCTCGGCCCAGTCCCCGCGCAGCAGGCGTGCCACGCCGAGCGTTCCACGCGTGGCCGCGCGTACGTAGGCGTGTTCGTGCCGGTCTCCGGCTTCGAGCGCGCGGGCCGCGTAGTCGTCGCCGCTCTTGCCGTCCGCGCCGGCCGCTGCGTTGATGGTCTCCATCGCATAGGCGAGCGCGAGCTGACGCGCACCGCCCGCCTGCATCGCGCGCAGCGTGAGCTCGGCGGAATACACGTTGCCGCGCAGAAAATCGACGCTGGCGAGGGAGGATGCGATCTCCCAGAGCCGCTCGACGCGCGCCGCCAGCTGGCTCGATACGCTCTGGTCCGCGCGCATCGTGGGCCGACGACTCAGGCGAATGCGCAACCGTCGTAGCAGCAACATGAAGATCGACGCGAGGTCCGACTTCGGGAGGCGCAAGCCGGTGGCCTCGGTGTGGGCGGTGAGCCCGGCCAGCGCCGCGTCGACCCGGCCTGTGCGCAGCAGCTCCACCTGGCTGCGCACGCGAAGCGCATTGGCGCGGTCGCCGCTGCTCGCCTGCGCGGCGCGCTCGAACACGCCGGCGGCATCGACGCCGCGTCCCGCGAGCACCAGCGCCTGCGCGCGGCGCTCTTGCAGCGCGCTCCACGCCTCGTCGCGCACTGCCAGCTGCTCCGCCGCCTCTTCGTACAGCGCTGCCGCGCGCGCAAACGCGGCCGTGCGCTCGGCGCTCTCGGCCGCCTCGATCGCGTAGCGCTGGGCACGCTCCCGCTCCCCGCATGCCTTCCAGTGCTTGAACAGCGCCTCGGCCTCGTTCACGCCGGCGCGCGAGCCCTCGAGCGCCTCGGCCAGCCGGCGGTGCAGCTCGATGCGGCGCGCCGGCTCGAGCGCCTCGTAGGCAGTCTCGCGGATCCGATCGTGGTAGGGCTCGATGCGCGCGGCCGCCGCCGCACCCCCGCTCTGCACCAAGTTCTGCTGCTCCAGCGCACGCAGCGCTCCAAACCCCAGCGGTCCGAGGTTGGCGGCTGCTTTGAGGACCTCACGCCGCTCCGGTCTGCCCGCGGCGACGACGATGTCGAGCATCAATCGGGTGCCGGCGTCGAGCGCATCGAGGCGTGCTTTGACCACGTGCTCGAGCCGAAGCTCGAGCGCAGCGCCGCGCTCGCGCACGAAGCTAGTCAGCTCGCGAATGAAGAACGGACTGCCCAGGGCCTCTTGCACGATCCGCCCCGCGAGCTGATGCCGGCTCGCACTCTCGGGCAACAGATTCAACGTCAGCTCGGTCGCGTCGCTCGCCGCAAGCGGATCGACCGCCACATGGTCGACTGCCCCTTCTCCGGCGTCCGCCTCGCTCGCCCACAGCGCGTTGAGCAGCGGGCTCCGCGTGCGGTCCTCGCTGCGGTACGCACAGACCATCAACATCGCGGCGGGCTCCCCGTCGCGCTGGAAGCGTGCGAAGAACGCGGCGCTGTCCAGGTCTCCCCACTGCAGATCGTCGATGTACAGGATCAGGGGTCTGCGCACCGAGATGCGTCGGCACAGCTCCCAAAGCGCGTCGGCCGCGAGCCGTCGGCGCTCCAGGAGATC
>DASUME010000984.1:0-2746 GCA_036277895.1 Polyangiales bacterium | reverse complement strand
CGTCGAGCCGGAACAGCGTGCCCTCTGGCAAGTCGAGGTTCGGCGGCACGCCGGGGTTCTCGCTGTCCGCGCGCATCACGTACACGTAGCGCGCCGCGGCGGCGTTCCACACGATGCGGCCGTCGGGAGCCACCCCCTCGCCGGGACCACACTCGGTGGGCACCGCGACGCGGTTGGCGTAGATCGGACCGCCGAACGGCGGCACGGCGCGCGCCTCGTCCTCGCTGATCCCGCGCCGCGTCAGCTCGGCGAGCATGAACTTCTGCATGCGCGCGCTGTCGTCGCTCGGGATGCCGGTGATCTCGCGGTTGAAGCCGTAGTTTTCAGCGGGCGGGTACGCGCCCAGCACCGACGAGTCCGCGAGCCCGGCGAACAGCGCGAGCCCGGTGTCGCTGAGCGAGTCGAGCCACAGCGGCCCGAGCCGGATGTCCCACTCGCCGGCCTGCTTGCCGAGCACCTTCGAGTCGTGGCAGCACACGCAGCCGGTGGCCTCGATCTGCGACGTCACCCACGCGAGCTCGTCGAGGTACGGCTGATCACTGAGGCGCGGATCGTCGGGCTTGCTCTCGGCCCACGGCGGCACGCTCCAGAACGGGCGCTGCGTCATCACGACGTCGCACGAGGCGTAGTCCGCGAACTTGCGGCCGGGCTCGGTCGAGCCGCTGATCGCGACGTTGGTACAGACCTCGCCGTTCGCGCCCAGCCCGGGCTTGCCGTCCTTCGGCGCCTCGCACGAGACGTAGGGCGGGATGAACACGCCGGGCAGCGCCTGGTCCGCGCGCTCGATCGCCTCGACGTCGGTGCGCAGCGTGAGACCGTCGATCGCGATCGCGGCATCCACGCTCGCGTCCGCGCGCGTCGCATCGGGAGCCGCGTCGCGCACGCGTGCGTCCTCGATCTCAGGCTCGCTTCCGCCGCTCTCCGAGCACGCCCCGAGCAGCACGAGACAGGCACCCAAACGTCGCTGCATAAGTCCAAGCTCCTTCGACCGCGTAGGTATACACCAACCCGGCCCAAGCTTGGACAGACCTTGTAAGAATCTCGTTAGCTCTGGAAACTACTCGGGTTCGAAGCGAGGCTCGGGCGGTGTGAAGTCCGGATCGAGCGCTTCCTGTGCCGGACGTTCGGATTCGGGGACGTGCTGCAGGTTGATCCGGATGCGGTACCAGCTCGACGAGCGACCGCGCATCGAGTCGGTCAGCACGTCGGTCGGCGCGAGCCGCTTGGCGACCTCGGGATGGCGCAGCTTCCAGCGCTCCAGGCCCTCGATCGCTTCGCTCTTCTTCGCCGCGCGCGCGATCTCGATCAGCGGGAACCTCGAGACGCGGCTGCCCTTCTTCTTCGCTGCGCCCTTCGCCGCCGAGGGGCGCACGCGCGCGGGCTCGCCCGCTTGCTTCGTGTAGTGCGGCGGCCACGGTGCGTCGCCGTGTCCTTCGCCCTCGTGGCGCGCCGACAGCTCCAGCAAGCGCTCGAGGGAGCCCGGGTTCCGATCGATCAGCGCGTGCCGATCGCCGAGCTCGGCGAAGCGCGCGGGCATGGTGCGGAGCGTGAAGTCCGCCAGCTCGCAGCGATCGAGCTCGTCCCACGTGACCGGCGCCGACACGCGCGCGTCCTGCGTGGGCCGCACCGCGTACGCGCTCGCGACCGTGCGGTCCTTCGCGTTCTGGTTGTAGTCGAGGAACACGCCGTGGCGCTCCTCCTTCCACCACTTGCTGGTCGCGAGCCGAGGCACACGCTGCTCGACGTCGCGCGCCAACGCGAGCGCCGCGCGTCGCACCTCGCTGAAGCTCCACCTGGGCTCCAGGCGCACCAGGATGTGGATGCCGCGTGAGCCGGAGGTCTTCGGCCAACCTTCGAGCCCCACGTCCGCGAGCGCCGCGCGCACCACACGCGCGACCTCCTGCAGATCCTTCCAGACCACACCCGGCATCGGATCGAGATCCACGCGCAACTCGTTCGGGTGCTCGAGGTCGTCGACCTTTACCGGGTGCGGGTGCAGCTCGATGCAGCCGAGGTTCGCCATCCACGCGAGGTCGGCGGCGCTGCGCGGCACGACCTCTTCGGTGCTGTGGCCCGAGGGAAAGACCAGCTTCACGACCTCGACCCAGTCGGGCCGCGGCACCGGCGCGCGCTTCTGGTAGAAGAACTCGCCGTCGACGCCGTTCGGGTAGCGCACCAGCACGTTCGGGCGATGCGCTGCACCGCGCAGCGCGCCCTCGGCGACGCTCAAGTAGTAGTTCACGAGGTCGAGCTTGCTCAGCCCGGCCGCTGGAAACAGCAGCTTGCGCGGGTTGGAGATCGACACCTCGCGGCCGTCGATGGTGAGCGTCTCGCGTTCGACCTTGCTCGGCATGTGCCCGAGCGTAGCCCATGGCTCAGGGTGGGCAGGACTCGACGCTGCGCAGGTTGTCGAAGAACAGCCGGTCGCCGCTGACGCCGCTCGGTGCGTTCTCGACCAGCATCAGGTACGGCAGGTCGAGCGTCGGACGGAAGCGCAGGCACGCCGTCTGCCAGCCCGTGGTGGTGATCGGCGCAGTCTCGTCCAGGCGTGTGGCCTCCGAGATGTCCATGCACGGACTTGTCGCGCCGTAGACCTGCAGCGCGAGCTTCGCGCTCGGGCTGCTGGTGCGCACGTCGATCGCGAAGCCGTACTGCGTTCCAGCGCGCAGCGGCATCGACAGCTGCTGCGAGAGCGCGGGCGCGAACACGGTCACGATGTACTGCATCGCGATGAACGTGAGCCCGT
>DASUME010000983.1:0-4945 GCA_036277895.1 Polyangiales bacterium | reverse complement strand
ACGCGCTCTTCTTCGGCAACGGTAACCACATCGCGTCCGGCACGTTCACGATCGAAGTCCGTCCGATGGACGGCATCTCGTTCCGGCTCGAGTACCGCCACGACGACATGGACGAGAAGTCGCCCCAGTTCTACAAGCGCGGCTTCACCACGCTGGACGATGGCACTAGAGTGCAGAACGCGGCCAAGGTGCAGGACACGCTCACCTTGGGCATGACCGGCTGGTTCTAAGTAAGAGGCAAGCATGAGCGTCGACAGCCGCCTGGACATCCGTTCGCTGCACGCCGCGTATGCGTCGGGCGCGCTGACTCCCGCTTCGCTGCTGCGCGCGATCTACGCGCGCATGGACAAAGAACGTGCACCCGCGGTGTGGATCGCGCGAGTCGAGCTCGACCGTGCGCTCGCGCGCGCCGAAGAGCTCGGCTCGTTCGATCCCGCGCTGCCGCTCTACGGCGTGCCGTTCGCGGTCAAAGACAACGTCGACGTCGCGGGCATGCCCACCACGGCCGCCTGCCCCGCGTACTCGTACCTGCCGAAGGTGTCGTCGCCCGCGGTGGCGGCGCTGCTGAAGGCGGGCGCGATCTGCCTCGGCAAGCTGAACCTCGATCAGTTCGCGACCGGCCTGGTCGGCTCGCGCTCGCCCTACGGCGTGCCGCAGAACGTGTTCGACGCGCGCTACCTGTCCGGCGGCTCCAGCTCCGGCTCGGGCGTGGCGGTGGCCGCGCACTACGTCACGTTCGCGCTCGGCACGGACACCGCAGGCTCGGGTCGTGTGCCGGCCGCGCTGAACAACATCGTCGGGCTCAAGCCCTCCGTCGGGCTGGTCTCGAACGAAGGCATGGTGCCCGCGTGTGCAAGCCTCGACTGCCTCACCGTGTTCGCCTCGAACGTCGAAGACGCCGCGCTGGCGCGACGCGTGATGATCGGCGACACGCGCCCTGCCCTGCCGCGTCCGGCCAAGTTCAAGTTCGCGATCCCGAGCTGGCTGCAGTTCTTCGGCAACGAAGACAGCAAGGCCAGCTGGGAGCGCGCCGTCAAGCGGCTCGAGTCCCTGGGCGGGGAGCGGGGCGAGCTCGACTTCGCACCGTTCCGCGAGCTCGGCGACATGCTGTACGGCCCGTTCGTGGTCGAGCGCCTGCTCGGCGTGGGCGACTTCATCGACGCTCACCAGGACGCGGTGCTGCCGATCACGCGCAACATCATCCTCGGTGGCAAGAAGTACTCGGCCAGCGATGCCTTCACGGCGTTCCAGCGCTTCCACGCGCTCAAGGCACAGTGCCTCGCGGCGCTGCGCGCCTTCGACTTCCTGCTCATGCCCACCGTGCCCACACACTTCACGATCGACGAAGAAGGCTCCGACCCCGCCACCAACGACAAGCTCGGCATCTACACGCGCTTCGTGAACTTCATCGGCTGTCCGGTGATGAGCGTACCGGCGGACTTCCGCGCGGACGGTCTGCCGTTCGGCATCTCGTTGCTCGCGCTGCCCGGTGAAGATCTCAAGCTCGACGCGCTCGCGGACGCGATGCATCGCCTCAGCGACGCCGGCATGGGCAAGGCGCGGCACCCTCTCCCAACCTTCACGGACACGTCTCGTCCGCCGCCCGCCCAGTGCCGCCTGGCCGTCGTGGGTGCACACATGAGCGGCCTCGCGCTCAACCAGCAGATGCTGGACGTCGACGCGCGCTACGTCGCCACCGTGCGCACCGCGCCGATCTACAGGTTCTACGCGCTGCCCAACACCAAGCCCGAGCGCCCCGGCATGGTGCAGGTCAAGGACGGCGGCGCGAGCATCGAGCTCGAGCTGTGGGACATGAGCTGGGAGGCACTCGGCACGTTCATGGCCAAGGTGCCTGCCCCGCTCGCGATCGGCAGCGTGCAGACCGAGGACGGCGAGCTGGTGAAGGGCTTCCTGTGCGAGAGCTTCGCGGTCGAAGACGCGCGCGACATCTCGTCCTTCGGCGGCTACCGCAAGTACCTCGCCAGCGCGCCTCGCTAGTCAGATCGTCACCGGCTGTCCGGTGCGCACGCTCTCCTGGATCGCATTCACGATCCGGATGTCCGCGAGTCCTTCTTCACCCGGCACGATCGGGGCGCGGCCCTCGAGGATCGCCAGCGCCTCGTCGTCCATCTGCTTGGCCTGCTGGTGATCGATCTTCTGATCGAGCTTGGTGCCGTCGCTGGCCTCGCCCTTGACGCCGCTGTAGCTCTGGAACGGCGCCAGCCCGTACGAGCCCTTCGCGGCCTCGATGCGCAGGTCGTTGATGCTCTCGGCGCGCGAGCCCTTGCCGTACGCGCGCACGCCCGACGGCAGCTCCAGCTCGAACTCGGTCACCTCGTCGACCTCGTTGAACAGCTCGGGCCGCGTGGTGCTCTGCTTCGCGCTCAGCACGCGCACCGGGTACTCTCCGCTCGCGTAGCGGATCGCGTTGATGCTGTACACGCCGATGTCGTAGAGCGCGCCGCCCCCCAGCGCCGCCGAGTGCCGCCAGGTGCGCTCGTCGCCGGTCGCGTCGCCGGCCACCGCGCTCACGCGGGTGATGGCGCCGTAGGGCTTGCTCTTGCCCCAGGCGGTGATCGTCTGCGTGTTGGGCTCGTGGTGCAGGCGGTAGCCGATCGCGAGCGACACCCCGTTGAGCTTGCAGGCGTCGATGATCGACTGGCACTCCGCCACATCCAGCGCCATCGGCTTCTCGCACCACACGTGCTTGCCCGCCTCGGCCGCCATGATCGCGAACTTCTTGTGCAGCGCGGTGGGCGTCACCACGTACACGACCTGGATCTCCGGGTTGTTCTTGATGTTCGGCAACGACGCGTAGTCGTACACGTTCGAATCCGGGATCGCGTGCGCGCGCTGCCACGGCGGGATCTTCTCCGGCGTGCCGGTGACGATGCCGCGCAGCGCGCAGTGGCGAGCGCGCTGCAGCCCGGGCGCGAGCTCGCTCTGTGCGTAATTGCCGAGGCCGAGCAACGCCACGCCGAGCGCACGGGGCTCCTTGGGCGTGTTCGTCGTCACCCTGGCGCAGCCCACGGCGAGCCCGGCCGCGCTGGCGGCGAGAAACGTGCGGCGCGATATGCGGTCACTCATGAACCTCCGGCGCGTTGCGCCACCGTTCAGCTAGACGCCGATCGATGGCTGTCAACGCGCCCGAGGATCAGGGTTGCTGCGCGGGCGTGGTGGGCGCGGGCAGGCCCTGCGCAGGCACCGCCGGGGGCTCCGGCTGCGCTGCGGGCTCGGGCGGCAGCGTGTTCAAGCGCGACTCGGCGGCCGCGGCGCGCTGCTCGGCCGTCTGCAGTGCGCTCTCGAGGGCCGCGATGCGCTCCTTCGCCAGGTCGGCCTCGCTCTTGGGCTTGTCCGGCGTGGGCGAGGTCTTGGTGTACTGCAGCGACAGCAAGAGCGCGTTCTGCACCTGCACCGCGTTGATCAGCTGCACGTCGCGGATGACCTTGAGCTGGTAGTTCACGGCCAGCCAGCTGGTCACCTTCATGCCCGCAGCGGCCTGCACGGCGACCTTGGTCAGCTTGGCGATGCTGCGGTCCGCGTCGTCGTTGTTCGCGAACGGAAACAGCGCACTGACGCCGAGGTTGTAGAGCAGGCGACCTTCGACCGCCTTGCCATCGAGGCCGCCGAAGAGCTCGGCGCCGGCCTGGTGCACGTCCTTGAGGACCGTGTACGCCACGCCGCGCTCGTCATCTTCATCCACGATCGCACGCGCGCCTTCGGCGAACGTGTGGCGACCGCCAAGGCCGATGCGGCCGTACGCGTTGAAGGCCTCGCTACGGAACGGCTGGAAGAACCAGCCCGTGGACTCGTTGAGCGTGAACGGCTGGAACGTGTCGGACAGGTTGAAGCGCGAGGCCGTGCTCAGCGCGCCGGTCTCGTTGTTCACGTACGTCTCGGTGGCGGCCGTGATGCGCTGCGTGCGCAGGATGCTGCTCTGCGCTGCGGCGCGCAGGAAGGGACCCGTCCACTCGCGCAGGAAGTAGTTGTACAAGCTCTCGAGCGTCAGCGAGTCGTTCGACTTGACGAAGGTGTCGATCGCCGGCGTGCGCGACCAGGTCTCCGCCAGCGAGAGGTTGTTCAGCCACTCGTGCCGATCGCGCAGGTAGTTGATGTTGCCGAGCGCGCTGGCGCCGAACAACACCGAGTTACCTTCGATCTGACCGACGACGCTCTTGTTCGACGCGACGTTCAGGTTCGCAGCCACCGTGATGCCGTAGGCGATGCCCTGCGGCTTCTTGATGTCCTTGATCGGCGTATCGCCCGTGACGTAGCTGGTCGCAGCCGGCTTTACCGTGGAGATCGGCGCGGGCGCCGATTGTGCGGCGGCCTGCGACGTGAACGCTCCGGCGAGGGTCAGGATGGCGAGAGTCTTCCGCATGGGGATCCCTTTCGGGAATGCCCTGTAACCTCGACCCGCGCAGCGCGCTACTTCTTGTCGAACAGACCGCCCAGTGCGCCCCCGATTGAGCCGAGATCGAGCCCGCCCGCGCCACCGGCGAGTAGACCATCGATCTGTCCAGCCACCGGCGCCGGCAGCTTGGTCTTCAAGAACGACAACACGGTCTCTACTGCGACCTTCGCGATCGACTCCGAGATTCCGGTCTTCGCGACCACGAGCTTGATCAGTTCGTCCATCGATGCCTCCGAGGCTGCTGTATGCCTTTCATGCTGCGGTGACAACCCGGAAAAACCCGCGTGGCAGCGTGCAGCTCCCCCTCAATCAGGAGCTTGCATGACGTCTTCGAGGGCCATCGTCGCGCTGTTTTGGTCGCTTAGCCTGCTCTGTCTCGGCTCCCGCGCCGCGGCCGCCGATCATCCGCTGGAGCCGCTCGCGCCCGAGGAGCTGCAGAGCGCAGTCGAGCTCGCGCTGGCGCACTTTCGCGCGGATTCTGCGCTGCCGGACGAGCCGCTGCGGATCCCGATCGCCGTGTTGTCGGAGCCC
>DASUME010000982.1:0-11690 GCA_036277895.1 Polyangiales bacterium | reverse complement strand
CGCGGCGCGGACGACGATCGTCGTCGATCAGCTCGGGCTCCCGGCGCGGGCGGCGCGGGGTCTCGAGCTCGGGCTCACGGCGTGCGCGCGGCTCTTCGTCACGCGGGCGCGTTCGCGCGGTGGGCTCTTCGCGGCGTGCCGGGCGCGCCTCGAAGTCGTCGTCGCGCGCGCCACGGGGCGCAAACTCGCGCTCGGTGTCGCGGCCGACGCGCGGAGTGCGCGGCGGATCGCGATCGAAGTCGCGGCGGCGCGGGGCCTCGAGCTCCGGCTCGCGCGCGGCCGCACGGACCGGGCGCTCGGGGCTCGGCTCACGCGCGGAGAAACCGCGCGCTTCGGCCTCGGGCTCACGGCGGCGCGTGGGGCGCTCGAAGTCGGCGTCGAGGTCGCGCGGCTTACGACGCGGCGCATCGAGCTCCTTACCCGGCTCGTCGCGGCGGCCGCGCGCCAGGTCGCGGTCCTCGACGGGCACGCGCGCTTCGACGGGTGCACGGCGGGGGCGATCGTCGCGCTCGTCCGCGATCAGATCGCGGCCGCGCGGGCGGTCGAAGTCACGAGCCGGACGGTCGAGGTCACGAGCGGGACGGTCTTCGCGAGCGGGGCGGTCTTCACGCACCTTCTCGCGCTCGAGTGCGCGCGCCGGACGCGCGTCGCGCTCGAGATCGCGCGGACGCGCTGCCGGGCGCTCATCGCGCTCCAGCCGCCGCGGCTCGTCGAGCGGACGCCCGCGGCGCGGGGCCTCGAGGTCGCCGCGACCGCGTCCGAGGCGCTCGTCGAGCGCGCGCGCAGGGCGGTCGTCGTACTCGCGCTTCTCTTCCGAGCGACGCGGACGCTCTTCGCGTACCGGACGATCGAGATCGCGCGCGACGCGCTCTTCGCGAGCCGGACGCTCTTCACGAGCCGGACGCTCCTCGTCGAAGTCACGACGCGGACGAGCCGCGCGCTCCTCGCGAGCCGGGCGCTCGTCGAGCGGGCGCTCGCGCCGCGCGAGCTCGAAGTCAGCGTCGCGCTTGGGGCGCTCGGCGCGGCGCGTGGGCTCGTCCTCGATCAGCTCGGCGTCGAGGTCGCGCTTGGGCAGCTCGCGCGTCTTGCGCTCGAAGTCGCGCGCCGGACGCTCTTCACGTGCGGGACGGTCTTCACGTGCGGGACGGTCTTCACGTGCGACGCGCTCCTCGCGCGCCGGACGCTCCTCGCGCGCCGGACGCTCCTCGCGCGCGACGCGCTCCTCACGCGGCTCCGCGTCGAAGTCGCGCTTGGGGCGATCGAAGTCGCGCTTGGGGCGATCGAAGTCGCGACGCGGCGGGCGCTCTTCCAACGAGGCGGGTGCCCGCCCGTTGAGCTGCGAGGGCACGGCGCCAGCAGGCTGCGGGATCGCATCCTTACGCGACAGCCGGATACGACCCTCGCGATCGATGTTGGTGAGCCGGACCGGCACCTTGTCGCCGAGCTTGAAGTAGTCCTCGACGTTGGTGACGTGGGTCCAGTCGATGTCGCTGATGTGGCAGAGCCCATCCTTGCCCGGCATGATCTCCAGGAAGGCGCCGTACGGCTCGATGCGCTTGACGACGCCTTCGTAGATCTCGCCGACCTCGGGCTCGGTGGTGAGGCTCTTGATGATCTCGAGCGCCTTCGCCACCGACGCGCTGTCCGCGGACGACACGTTCACGGTGCCATCGTCCTCGACGTCGATCGACGCGCCGGTCTGGTCGACGATCGCGCGGATCATCTTGCCGCCAGGGCCGATGATCGTGCGGATCTGGTCCGGCTTCACGCGGATCTGCGTGATGCGCGGCGCGTACTGCGACATCTCCTCGCGCGGGGCGGCGATGCTGCGCGTCATCTTGTCGAGGATGTGCAGGCGAGCCTCGCGCGCCTGGCTGAGCGCGGCCTCGAGGATCTCGCGGCTCAGGCCGTCGATCTTGATGTCCATCTGGATCGCGGTCACGCCCTTCTCGGTGCCGCAGACCTTGAAGTCCATGTCGCCGAGCGCGTCCTCGTCACCGAGGATGTCGGTGAGCACGGCGTAGCGATCGCCTTCCTTGATCAGGCCCATCGCGACGCCGGCCACGGGCGCCTTGATCGGCACGCCCGCGTCCATCAGCGCCAGCGCGCCGCCGCATACGGACGCCATCGAAGAAGAGCCGTTCGACTCGGTGATCTCCGAGACGATACGGATCGTGTACGGGAACTGCTCCTGCGTCGGCAGCACCTTCGCGAGCGCACGCTCCGCGAGGTCGCCGTGCCCGATCTCGCGCCGGCCGGGGCCGCGCATCGGCTTGCACTCCCCGACCGAGTAGGGCGGGAAGTTGTAGTGGAGCAGGAAGCGCTTGTGCACGTCGCCCTGCAGCGTGTCGAGGCGCTGCGAGTCGCGCGAGGTGCCGAACGTGCTGGTGACGATCGCCTGCGTCTCGCCGCGCGTGAACAGCGACGAGCCGTGAACGCGCGGCAGCACGCCGAGCTCGATGCTGATCGGGCGCACGGTGCGCGTGTCGCGACCGTCGAGGCGTCGGCCCTCGTCGAGCACCTGCAGGCGCATCGTCGAGTAGCGCAGGTCCTCGAACGCGGTCTTGATCGCGTCGTCCTGGCCCGGGAACTCCGGTCCGAGGATCTCGACCGTCTCGCGCTTGATCTGCTTGAACGCGCTGCCGCGGTCGTGCTTGTTGGCGATGTTGCACGCCTCGCGCGCCTTGTAGCCGGCCACGTACTGCACGCGCTCGCGCAGGATCTGCGGCGTGTTGTCGCTCGAGAAGTGCCACTTGGGCTTGCCCACGGCCTGGCGCATGCGCTCGATCAGATCGAGCGTGTCCTGGATCGAGCGGTGCGCGAAGAACAGCGCCTCGACGAGATCCTCTTCGCTGATCTCGTCGGCCTCGCCCTCGACCATCACGATCGCATCGCGCGAAGCGGCGACCAGCAGCTCGAAGTCGCTCTCGCCCATCTGCTCGAAGGTGGGGTTGGCGATGAACTCACCGGCGACGCGGCCGATGCGCACGCCCGCGATCGGGCCGCTCCACGGGATCTGGCTGATGTGCAGCGCCGCCGAGGCGCCGACCAGCGCCAGCGTGTCCGGCGGGTTCACGCCGTCGAACGACATCACGGTCGCGACGATCTGAACCTCGGACATGTAGCCCTCGGGGAACAGCGGGCGACAGGGCCGGTCGATCAGGCGCGAGGTCAGGACCTCGTAGTCGCGCAGCTTGCCCTCGCGCTTGAAGAAGCCGCCGGGGATCTTGCCCGCGGCATAGGTCTTCTCCTGGTAGTCGACGCTGAGCGGGAAGAAGCTCTGGCCGGGCTTCGGATCCTGGTTGCCGCACGCGGTCACCAACACGATGGTGTCACCCGCCCGAACCAGGCACGAGCCACCCGCCTGCTTGGCGATGCGGCCCGTCTCGAGAGTCACGACTTGGTCGCCAATGCGAACCTTCTCACGAATGATCATTCACGCTCCTACGGCCATCGGCCGGGACTACGCACGGATCACGTGATGCCTTGGGGCGGGGCTCGGTCCTCGTTCCCAAATTTCGAAGAACAGCCTCTCGAAAACTCGGAGCGAAGATCGAAGAGCCGCGACGTCAGCCACCTGCGTGCCGTGCCACCTGCGCCGCTCGTGATTGAGCGGCGCGCGACGCCGCTCGGGATCGAGCGGCGCCACTGGAAGAAGCCACTCCTCGAGAGTGCCTCTCCAAGCGACACGCCAAGCCACTCCGCAGTTGGCCAATGGCGAAGGAGTATCGCTCGCGAGCGAGCCCTGGGTCGGTCAGCCTCGCCAGGATCGCTCTGTAGGGACCGAGCGCTCGCGAGCGCGTCGATCCGGGACGCGGGGCCCGCCCGCTCATCCCCTCACCGCCCACCCGTCGGTGAAACGGCGTTCGCAAACAGGCCGGAGCATAGCCCCGCTAAGCGAAGAAAATAAAGCGGATTACTTACGAATGTTCAGCTCTTTGATGACCTTCCTGTAGCGCGAGAACTTGTTGCGCTGCAGGTAGTCGAGCAGGCTGCGGCGCTGGCTAACCAGCTGCAGCAGACCACGACGCGAGTGGTGGTCCTTCTGGTGCGTCTTGAAGTGCTCGGTCAGGTGCACGATGCGCTCGGTGAGCAGCGCGATCTGAACCTCGGGAGAGCCGGTATCGCTCTCGTGCGTGCGGAACTTGCTGATCAGTTCCGTTTTGGCTTCGGCAGAAATCGTCATCAAAAACTCTCGCAAAAGTCCAGCAAGCCCGCGGGCCGCCAGAGCAATCCGGATGTGTGCCCGATCGTTCTCTTTCGGGCGGCCGACTATGAGGGGGCACCCCCGTACGGTCAAGCGGATCACGCCCGCTCCACCTCAGCCGGCGAACGGGATCTTCTCGCGCAGCAGGCGTGCGCGCTCACGAGCCAGTGGAACCCTTGGCGATTCGGGGTGGTCCAGCACGAGCTCGTAGGTCCCGGCCCCGGCCGGCTCCATCGCGCGGATCTTGTCGACGCGCACCAGCGCTCCCCGGTGCGAGCGAAAGAAGACGCCCTCCGGCAGCCGCTGCTCGAGGTTGGTCATGGTGAGATCGAGCGCCACCCGATCCGAGGCCGTCACGGCCCAGACCAGCTCGTCCTTCATCTCGAAGTAGATGACGTCGGCAACCTCGAGCACCACGTACACGCCGCCGCGTCGCACCGCGAGCCGCTCCAGGATGCCGGCCGCGCCCGGTGCCTGCGACGGCCGCGGCGCCAGGACGGCTCGCGCTCGCTCCACCGCGCTTCGCACCCGCTCCAGCCGCGCCGGCTTCAGGACGTAGTCCAGCACCTGCGCCTCGAACGCACGCAGCGCCGCGTCGTCGTGCGCGGTCACCACCACCACCTGCAGGTTCGGACGGCGGCGCTTCAGCGCCTGGGCCAGGGCGATCCCATCCGGCCCCGGCATGCGCAGGTCCACGAACGCCACGTCGGGTTCCTCACGCTCGGCCAGCTCGAGCGCAGCGTGCGCGTCGCTGGCCTGACCCACGACCTCTACTCCGCCCACTTCGGCCAACAGAAACGCCAGCTCGTCGCGCGCCAGCGGCTCGTCGTCGACGATGATCGCCCGCAGCTCGCTCACTGGGCCGCCTCCCGCGTGGTCGGCACGGTGCTCTCTCCGTTCAGCGGCAAGCGCACCGACGCGATCATGCCGCGCTCACTCGGGGTCAACAGCAGCTTCGCGCGCCGGCCGTGCAGGTGCGCGAGCCGCTGGCGCAGCGTCTTGAGCGCGATTCCGGCCCCGGGCCTCGCGTCGTCGTCGCCCAACGCCACGCGCGCCAATTCGGGGCCCTCGCTGCTGTCTTCGATCTCGATCAACAAGTCCCCATCGTCCAGGCGGGCGCGAATGCCCACCGTTCCGCGTCCGGTGCGATAGCCAATGCCGTGCTTCACCGCGTTCTCCACCAACGGCTGCAACAGTAGCGCAGGCACGCGCACCCCCGATAGCGCATCGGGCAAGTCGACGTCCACGTGCAGTCGGCCGTCGCCCAGCCGGGCCGACTCGATATCGAGGTAGGCGCGCGCGTGGCCTACCTCGTCGCGCAGCGGCGCGTCTTCGGGGTGCGAGAGCAAGTAGCGATAGAGGTCCGCCAGGTTGCTCACGAGCTCGCGGGCGCGCGCGGGATCGAGCCGGATCGTCGCCCTGAGCACGTTGAGTGAGTTGAACAGGAAGTGCGGCTCCAGCCGCCGTCGCAGCGACTCGAGCGCAGCCTGATCCGCGGCGGCCTTAGCCTTCACGAGCGCCAGCGCGGCTTCCTCACGCAGTACCACCAGACGAGAAACTTCGACGAATAGCGTGACGCCTGCGGCGTTGACCAACAGCTTCACCAGGTGCGCGGGCCACGCCGGCAGGTAGCGCTGCGCGTGACCCACCAACATCAAGCCGAAGCCCACCACCGCGATGTGGAACACCTGCACGCCGATCGCGGTGAAGAACGCGCGGTGGCCACGGAACGCCGCGGGCGAGCGGCGCGCCACGATCGCGGCCACGATGCCGTCCGTCACGGACGCGAGCAGCACCCAGGGCGCCGTCTGATCGTCCACCCGGCCAGCCATGAAGATGCCGCTGCACAAGCCGGCCAGCGCACCCGCCTTGCGACCGCCGAGGATGGCCGCGACGATCACGCCGATCGCGCGCACGTTGATGTGCTCGCCCGAGACCTCGATGCCGAGGTTCGAGCCCCACACGCTGAGCCCGGTGCCGAACAGCATGCCGAACGCGCGATCGCGGCTCTCGCCCGCTTGCCCGAGCAGCCTCTTCCTCAGCGGCGGGAACAACACCGCGAACACGGCCGCCGCCGCGAGAAGAGCCATCTTCTCGGTCAGCGCGACCAGCAGTTCGAGTGTCGACATCGGCGCTCAGGGTAGCGCTTTCGTACCTCCGAACGCACGTTCGAGCTTTTGACTCGTCTCGGGCTCCAGCTCGATCGCGGGCTCGGCCGCTTCCCGCTCGGTAAAGATCGGATAACGCACGCGGATCCGGCCGGTGAACGCGGGCACGCGCAGCTTGGGCAAGAGCTCGCCGAGGCAGCTCCGCAGGGCGGGCGGGATGTCGCCGGTGATGCGCGGCTCGTAGATCTCACGCTGCGCGAACAGCGCGTTGAATGTGAGGGCGACCGCATAGTCGCCGCGGCCCTTGCGATCGCTGCGCAGGCAGGCGCGCGCCTGCGGCACCAGCTGCGTACGCAGCATCGAGAGCACGCTCTCCTTCGGCATGCCGGTGTAGTCGGGCGGCGGCGGAGGCGGAACATCGACGTAGGGGATCGCCGCGATCGCCTGGTTTTGCTCGCGCGCTGAGGAACCGCGCGCTTCGACGATCGGCGCGCGCGTGAACGAACGTGTCGAGGCACAGCCACCGGTCACGTGTTGTTCGCCCGTTCGGTGGGACACGATCGCGCGCAAGCGATCCTCGAGCGCGCTCAGATCGCCGTGCAGCGCGGCCTCGGCCTCGGCGCTGACGTTCAGCGTGTTGGCGAACAGCTTCGAGGCGGGCCCGTCGACCAGCTGCACCAGCCAGCTGTCCGGCCCGAGCTTGCGCGCTTGGTCGAAGATGCCGTCGGAGAGCACGATCACGCGCGCCTTGGCGTCGAGCGCGCTGATCGCCGTCGAGGCGCCGAGGTCGTGCATCGCGGCATCGGTGAGCTGGATCAAGGGTGCGTCGCCGGCTTCGTAGCGGCCCAGCTCTTCGGCGCGCGAGGCGAAGGCGAATGCACGCAGCGGCGTGGCATCCGGGAGCACGCTCAAGAGCGCGGCCAGCGCGGGCGTGAGGCGGCTGCGCGCGGGGCCCTCCATCGAAGGGGACGCATCGATGTAGAGGTGCGTGGCGCGCACGAGCGGGGGGCCCAGTGGAGTAGCTTCGTAGCGGCGCGAGCACGGGCCGCTCGCCACGTCACGCCTGGTCAGCGTGCCCTGCAGCGCGATCGGCAGCCACGGGTCGAGCGTGGTCGCCACGTCGTCCAGCTTCAGCGTCTTGCTCGTCACGCTGAGCTCGGTGGGTGCCAGGTTGGGATCGTAGCCGCGACCGTCGAGCTGAAAGCGTGCGCGGCCACCGTGCAGCGGGGCCTCGGCCATGAACGTGACCTCCACGCTCAGCTCCTTGCTGATCGGCCCCATGCGCAGCGCCAGCGCGTGACCGCGCGCGTCGTCGATCGTGATCGCCTCGACCTGCTCGCTCACGTGCGTGACCTGTGCGCCCGCGGGCAGCGGCAGGCGGTACGCGAGCTCGGCCGGGTGCTTGGCCGTCGACACGAACGTCATGCGCACGTTCACCGTGGCCAGCCCGTGATCGAGCGCGACACCCAGCGTGTGCTTCAGCTCGCGCACGCCAGCGATGGCGCTCAGCGCCGCGCCCTGCTGCGCCTTCGGCAAGACCTCTCTCTGCTTGGGGAGGACCACCTGCGACAGCGAACGCGTGCTGTCGTCGATGCCGAGCGGGTCTTCGCCGCGCTCGGTCGACTCGATCATTTCCAGCTCGCGACCGGGGTCCGGCGCCTGGGCCTGGGCCGTCGCACGGAGCACGATGAAGCCGGCGACCAGAACGCGCGTCACGGAGCTTGCTATCCTTAGCCTCGAGCTCGGGCGGTGCGCCCTGGAGGAGCGTGAAAACATGGGTATCTTCGACTTCATCAAGACGGGTGTGCGCGAGCTATCGATCGCCCGCCCGGACGACAAGAAAGACCTGATCGTTTTCAAGCATCCCGATTCCACCATCCCGAACTACGCCCAGCTCACCATAGACGCCGACGAAGCGGCGGTGTTCCTGAAGGATGGCGGATTGGTGGGCGTATTGCGCTCCCCCGGCGCCGGCCAGCGCCACACGCTCAGCAGCGAGAACATCCCGTTCCTCAACGTGCTTGTAGACAAGCTCACCGGCGGCGAGCTGTTCAAGACCGAGCTGTACTTCGTGACCATGCGCCCGATCTACGACCAGCCCTTTGGCGGCGAGCTGGGCATGATCGAGGACCCGCTGCTCGGGGAGATGATCTCGCCCCGCATCTTCGGCACGTTCTCGTTCCAGATCATCGACCCGGTCGCGTTCCTGCTCAAGTACCTCGGGCTCGGCGCCAGCGGCAGCAACGAAGACGTGATGCGCTGGATCAAGGGCCTGCTCCTCAACAGCATCCGCACGGTGATGGGCCAGGTACTGGTCGAGCAGCAGACGAGCATGCTGCAGCTGATGGGCCAGCAGCAGACGCTGGCGCTGCGCTTCGCCCAGAACGCGCCGGACCTGGGGGAGATCGGCGCGCGCATCATCACGGTGGGCGAGTTTCAGCTGAACATCAGCGAAGACGACAAGGCCAAGCTGTCTGCCGCGCAGTCCGAGATCGGCTCGGCCAAGCGCGCGGCGCGGGTGGCGAACATCGGCATCGCGCAGGCGGCGGCAGAGGCGCAGCAGCGCCAGTACGAGCTCGACCAGCGCTTCAACCAGGACGCACGCTACGTGAAGGAGCTGGCAGGCGACTTCGGGACCTATGCCTCCGGGCAGGCGCTGATCAACGCGAGCCAGGGGGTGGGCAAGGGCGGCGCCGGCAGCGAGGCCGCGCAGCTCGGCCTCGGCCTGGCGCTCGCCAACCAGCTCGCGCGGGGCGTGGGCGGAAGCGCGCCGCCGCCGCCCATGCCTTCCGCGGCGCAGGTCGCGTGCCCCGGCTGCAAGAAGAGCGTGGCGCCCGGCAAGTACTGCAGCGAATGCGGCACGTCGCTGGCCAGTGCTCCGCGCGCCTGCGCCTCGTGCGGCACGCCCGCGTCGGCCTCCAGTCGATTCTGCGCGGAATGCGGCACGGCCTATCCGGAACCGGCTTAACCACGTATAGAAGGCCTCCATGCGCTTCTGCCCACGCTGTGGCAGCCGATACGAACACGAGCGCTTCTGCCCGGAAGATGGCGCGCCCACGCAGCCGCTGCCGGATGCGGGGCCGCCGCGCGATGCGCTGCTCGGCACGCTGGTGGACAAGCGCTACCGGATCGACGCGCAGATCGGCGAGGGCGGCATGGGTGTGGTCTACAAGGCCACGCACGTCGCGCTGAACAAGGTGGTCGCGCTCAAGATCCTGCGCGGCGACATGGCCAAGGATCCGGAGGTCGTGCAGCGCTTCATGCAGGAAGCGCAAGCGGCGAGCGGGATCGGCCACGAGAACATCATCGACATTCACGACTTCGGCAAGCTGCCCGACGGCACCGCCTACTTCGTGATGGAGTACCTCAACGGACGCCCGCTGAACGATCTGATCCAGCGCGGCGGCTCGATCCCCACCATGGATGCGGTCTCGATCCTGCGCCAGGTGGCGAACGCGCTGGGCGCCGCGCACGAGCGTGGCATCGTCCACCGCGACCTCAAGCCGGACAACGTGATCGTGCTCAACCGCGGCGAGACGACCAACTTCGCCAAGGTGCTCGACTTCGGCATCGCGAAGGTCGGCGCGAGCAAGAACAAGCTCACGCGCACCGGCATGGTCTTCGGAACGCCGCACTACATGTCGCCGGAACAAGCGGCGGGGCAGGGCGTGGATGCGCGCACGGACATCTACGCGCTCGGCGTGATGATGTACGAAATGTTCACCGGGCGCGTGCCGTTCGAGGCCGACACGTTCATGGGCGTGTTGACCAAGCACATGTTCGAGAAGCCCGCGCCGATGTTCGGCGGGCAGGGCGAGCGCCAGCTGGGCGCGCTCGAGCAGATCACGCTGCGCGCGCTGGAGAAGAAGCCCGAGAACCGCTACCCGTCGATGAAGGCCTTGATCGAGGACCTCGACGCGGTGGTGGGGGGCGGCCGGCCGCGCGCGGTCGCGGGCACGCGGCCCTCGCTGGAGCTGGCGGATGCGCTCGAGCCGAAGAGCCGGAGCGAGATGAACCTGCAGCAGCGCGCGACCGCGACGCAGACAGCCGACGAGATCGTGCTGCCCTCGCCCAAGCGCTGGCCGCTCTACGCAGCGGCTGCGATCGGGTTGGTCGCGGTGCTGCTGTTCGTGTTCACGCGCGGTGACTCCGCGCCGCCGGTGGCCGCTAAGACGGAAGAGCCCGCGCCCGTGCCCGTGAAGGTCGAGACGGTGGTGCTGCGCAGCGTGCCCGCGGGTGCCGAGATCTTCGACGGCGACACGCTGCTGGGGCAGACGCCGAGCGAGCTGCAGAAGCCCACGAGCCCACGCTCACTCGAGCTGCGGCTCGACGGCTACCAGGAGGCGGCCGTGCCCATGAGCGCGAGCACGCCATCGACGCTCGACGTGACGCTGATCAGGCTTCCGGCTGCGCCCGAGCCGCCCACACCGCCCAAGGCCGCGAAGCCAACCAAGGCGGTCGTGAAGAAGGAAGCGCCGCCCAAGGAAGAGCCGACTCCGAAGCAGGCGGCCACGCCGAAGCGCAAGCGCCTCACCAGCGAAGTCGTCGACCCCTGGGCCGAGTGATCAGAACGCGAGGTTGCCCTTCTGCTTGGCCTCGCCGCTCTTGCCGATGCCCTCGATCACGCTGCCGGCCATGTCTTCGTAGCGAAAGCCTTGCGCGATCTTGAAGGCGCTGCCGTCGTCCGCGCGTACGGTGACATCGACCGGCCCGGGATCGCCCGAGGGCGTGGTCACGGCGATCGCCTCGCGGCTTCGGATCGTGACCGACTTCGCCTTCGCGCTCCCGAAGTACACCGTGTAGCCGATGTCGGTGCGGAAGTTCTCGCCCTGGATCTCGACCGTCTGGTCGCCGGCGATATGGCCCGTGGCGGGGTTCATCCCCTTCACTTTCATCTCTTTGCTGCCCTCGCATGCAGCGAGCGACAACGCAGCCAGCGAGACCAGCACCCCAACGGCAAACCGGCGTCCCATTCAGCCCCCTGTGGGTGAGCGAAATTGCGTGTGTCCACGGCGGGACGCACGCGCAAATCGCCGCCACCATAAGCGAGCACGCGCAAGCAGGTCAACGAGCTGGCACATCGCTTGACACGTCTTCTCTTGCGTACGCAGAGTGTGCACGGGGCCGTGGCCAAGCAGAATCTCCTCCTCGTCGATGCAGACCCGCGCAGCTTGCGGTTGCTCGAGGTCAGCCTTCGTAAGGCCGGTTTCAGCATCACCACTTGCGGGGACGTCGACAGCGCGCTCGAGCTGGTCGACCTGGTCGAGCCGAACATGATCATCGCGGACACGCGATTGCCCGGAAAAGACGGCTTTGCGTTGGTCGAGGCGCTGCGTGCGAAGCCGAGCGGCGGCCAGATCCCGCTGATGTTCCTC
>DASUME010000981.1:0-6814 GCA_036277895.1 Polyangiales bacterium | reverse complement strand
GACTTCGACCTCGATCAGGTGGCGAGCGCGCTCGAGGGGCCGCCGGCTGCCGAGTCGCAGGCGCCGGGCAAGATCACCGACCAGATGGTCGCGCACGTGCGCGCGACGGGGCGCGTGTCGGTACCGAACGTGGGGGCCTTGGGGCCGGTCGAAGCGCGCGGTCCCGCCGCGCGCGAGCAAAACTTGGTGGCGCCGGAGCCTGCTGGGCCGCGCACGGTGGGCCGGTTCGCGCGCCCGAACGCGAACGCCGGGGCCGCGGCGCCCGCGGTGGGCTCGACGCGCGCCAGCCAGCGGCCGCCCGCGCTGGCGCCCGCCAACGACGTCACGCCGCCCGCGAAGCCGCCCGCGCTGCCGCCTCAGGCGCGCGGCACCGGGACCGTTCCGATGCCGCCGCCACCGTCCGTGGGCCGCGGCACGGGGACCGTTCCGATGCCGCCGCCGCCGTCGGGTCGCGGGACCGGCACGGTGCCGCTGCCGCCGCCTCCGTCCGCCGGGAGGGGCACCGGTACCGTTCCGATGCCGCCGCCTCCTTCGAGCAAGGCGCCCGCCAAACCCCCGCTGCCCGCTGCCAGCGTGCCGCGTCCCGCTCCGCCGGTCGTGCGCCCGCCGCAGCTCTCCGGAACGGTGGCGCGCGTGGACGGCCTCGACGAGCAGCGCATGCGCCGCATCTACGAGGAGTACGCGGCCGCCAAGCGCAAGAACAACGAGCCCGAGGTGCGCTTCGAGACGCTCGCCGGCAGCATCTCCAAGATGATGCCGGACCTGAGCAAGAAGCACGCGGGCAAGCAGATCGACTTCGAGGTCGTCGTCAAAGACGGCCGCGTCGGCCTGAAGCCCCGCGCTACCTGATCACTCCGCGAGCGCGAGCTCGAGGTCGCCGAAGTCGTCGCGCTCGACCAGCTCGGCACTGCGTCCGCGCGCGGCGAACAGCAGCTGGTCCATGCGTGCGACCAGCGGCCGCAAGGAGCTGCGATCGAGCGCACTGACCGCGATGCCGTGGTGGAAGCGCGCGCGCTCGTCGGCCTCGAACGGCTCCAGCTGATCGGCCTTGTTGTAGACCACCAGCCGCGGCACCTTCTCGAGCTCCAGCTCCTCGAGCAGCTTCTCGGTGGTCTGGATCTGGTCGTCCACGTTCGGATCCGCCGCGTCGATCACGTGCAGCAACAGATCCGCGTCCTGCGCCTCCTCGAAGGTGGCGCGGAAGGCGGTGAACAGCTCCTTGGGCAGATCGCGGATGAAGCCCACCGTGTCGGTGATCACCACCTCGCGCTCGCGCGGCAGCCGCAGGCGGCGTGAGCGCGTGTCGAGCGTGGCGAACAGCTTGTTCTCCACGATCGTGTCCGAGTTGGTGAGCGCGTTGAGCAGCGTGCTCTTGCCCGCGTTCGTGTAGCCCACGATCGACACGATCGGCACGTCGTTCTTGCCGCGCTTGCGCCGGCGTTCCTTGCGCTGACGCACCAGCTGCTTGAGCTCGCGCTCCAGGTGGTTGATGCGCTCGCGCGCGCGCCGACGCCCGATCTCCAGCTTCGTCTCGCCGGGACCACGCCCGCCGATGCCGCCGGTCAGGCGCGACAGCGAGTCGTCCTTCTGGCCGAGCCGCGGCAGCAGGTAGTGCATCTGCGCAAGCTCCACCTGCAGCTTGCCGTCTCGGCTCTCCGCGCGCTGCGCGAAGATGTCCAGGATCAGCTGCGTGCGGTCGAGCACCTTCAGATCCGTGAGCTGCGCGATCGCGGTCGACTGCGCGGGCGACAAGTTGCGGTCGAAGATCAGCACCTCGACGTCGAGCTGCATCGAGCGCAGCACCACGTCCTCGAGCTTGCCGCGCCCGAGCACGAACTTCGGGTCCACCTGATCGCGCACCTGCATCACGGTGTCCGCGACCTCGACGCCCGCGGTACGCGCGAGCTCCTTGAGCTCGTTGAGCGAGGCCAGCGCGCGGTGCGCGTGCTTCTTGTCCGTGACGTGCACCAGGATCGCGCGCCCATCCTTGGCCACGACCTGACGCTTGCGCGCCGCCCGCGCGAACTCTTCCTCCAGCGCAGACACCAGCTGCGCGGGGTTGAGATCGAGCTTGAAGTACGGCAGCGGTCCGATCTGACGGAACGGCTGCTCCTCCGAGCCCTCCTGCGTGGGCACGCAGTGCGCGTACTGCACCTGCTGCGGGGTACCGTCGGGCGCGAGCATGATCGCCGCCACCAGATCGAGGCGCAGGCGCGTCAGATCGACGAGATCGTCGCGCGTCAGCGGCTCGCGCCGCAGGTGCGTGTGCACCAACCTCACGCCGCGAAAGCGGCCCGATCCCGCGCGCAGACGGCCGAGATCCGGCAGCATCAGCTTGGTCGCGTCGCCCACGATCACGTGTTCGATCGCACCCGCGCGATTGATCAGCACGCCGACCTGCCGGCCGGTGTTGTGAGATACATCGCTCATGGACCGCGTCAGCTCCGGCGTCAGGAGCTGGTCTGCAGGGACACGACGTCTGTATAGGCGCTCGAGCGCGTTGATTTCAGAAGGGGAAAGACCCTGGGTATTGCCGGATACGATCAACTTGATCTCACCTTGCTATCCCGCGGCGATTCTCGCCACGAGGCGTCTAGGAGGTCGCTGTCGAAACGAGGGGCTCACGCTCTCTAAGCTTTACTACCACCAGAGCCCGATGGCGATACCCCAGTTGTAATAGCGGGGGGCCACGTCCAGGGTGGCGGTCCCGCGCGCGGACCAGCGCCAGAAGTCGAAAAGGCGCGCTTCCACACCAGCCGTGCCGTGTGGTCGGTAGTAACTGCGCTCGAAGCGGCTGGGCTCGAGGTAGCTGCCGGCGCGCACCTTCATCCGGTCCGGCCAGATCTCGCTCTCCACGCCGACCCGCACTCCGTACGAGATCTTCTGGCCCGAGCGCTCCGGAACCTGGTCGAGGAACGACTCCAGTCCGTTGCCGTTGCTGGTCTTGCCGGTGACGATCATGTCGGCCGCGAGCAGCACGTAGCGCCGCGGCTGGTGGCGGCGGTAGCGCCGCTCGGCCTCGCGGTAGTTCGCCATCGCGACGTCGAGGGCCTGGTCCGGATCTTCGGGCAGCGCCTGGTACGCGGCCTCGCCGTAGCGCGGGGGCGTCTGGTAGGTGCCGTTCGCGATCTGGGCGTAGAGATCTTTGCGCAGGCGCTGCGTGTTGCGCCACGGGATGTTCGTGCGCCGCTCGCCGAACTGGTACGCGACGCCCCACGCGAGCTCCCACGGCACGTGCGCCGAGTCCGGCAGCACGAGGCCCTGTGCGCGGCGAATGCCGTCGTCGTCGGCGCGCTCCTTCTGGTTCGGCCGCAGCGTGACCGGCGTGCGGCCCACGAGGCCGAAGCGGTAGCGCTCGTGCGCGGGTCGAATCAGCACGCCGAACTCCGCGCCGAACCCGGTGTAGCCGATCGGATCCTTGCCGGTGGTGAAGTCCGTGATCGGAAACGACTGCGTGTTGCCCGCGACCTTGAACGTGTAGACTGCGAGCGTGGCGCCCGCGACCAGACCTCCGTTGAGGAACGAGTAGCCCACGCCGGTGCGCCAGGTGTCGATCACGACGTCGAACTTGCGGTCGGAGTCTCGCGCGCTCAGCGTGTAGCGGCGCTCCTGCCAGGTCAGGCCGGTGCCGAAGTAGCTGAACTGCATGCGCGTGCCGAGCACCACCTGATAAGCCGCGTTGCTGGCCTTGTTCTTCTTGCCGTTGTTGTCGAAGTCGGTGCGCGTGAGCAGGCCGCTGAGCGCGAGGCCACCCGTGATGTCGAACGCGAACCAGTTGATCTCTTTTTCGAAGCGCTCGGCGTAGCCGGCCGGGTTGTAGGGCGCGCCGTCGATGCCGCCCGCGATCGCCACGTGCGCGCCGGCCATGCCGATCATGCGGCCACCGCCGCCGAGCACCGGGCCGGTGAACAGATCGATCGAGTACTTGTTCGACTTGAACCCCTGCGCGAGCGCGGGGGAGGTCCAGAGCGAGCACACGCAGAGCAGGAGCAGCGTGGCTCGGATCACGCGCGCTGAACGCGACTCGCGAGCTCGCCGCCGAGCGCACTGGCTGCGTCGATCTGGAGGGCTTCGTCGAGTCTGCGCGGGTCGGTGATGGGGGCGGGCGTACATGTCTTGCGCAACGAGAGCGAACGTTGGGCGGCAGCTTCGAGACGATGTTTGAACGCGGGCTCGCGACCAGCCCGGTCGGCGAGCGCGACCCGCGCACGCTCCACCCAGTCTAGTCGCGAACACACCAGCAAGGTGTCGCACCCGGCTTCTATCGCAAGACAGGCCGCCTGCTCCACTCCGTAGTGATCGGCGATCGCCTTCATCTCCAGGTCGTCGCTGACGATCAGCCCGTCGTAGCCGAGCTCCCCGCGCAGCAGCTCCTCGATGACCCGGCGAGACAGGGTGGCCGGCACACCCGCGGCCAGCTGCTCGAACACCACGTGCGCCGTCATCAGGGCCGGGATGGTGTCGCGCGCCGCACGGAACGGCGCCAGCTCCACCGAATCGAGCCGCTGGCGATCGTGGCCGAGCCGGGGCAGCGCCAGGTGCGAGTCGAGGTCGGTATCGCCGTGCCCGGGGAAATGTTTGCCGCAGCTGAGCACTCCGCCCTGGTGCAGCCCGCGCGCGAACGCGAAGGCCTGCTCGACCACTCGCGCGGCCGTGGCGCCGAACGAGCGGTCGCCGATCACCGGGTTGGCCGGGTTGGTGTCGACATCCAGCACAGGCGCGAAATCCATGGTGAACCCGAGCGCCTTGAGCTGCGCGCCCAGGAGCGCGCCGGCGCGCTGGGTGAGGGCCGCGTCGCCCAGGCTCGCGAGCGCGCGCATGGGCGGCAGCTTGAGCACCGGCTCGCCCAGCCTGGCCACTCGACCACCCTCCTGGTCGACGGCGACCAAGAGCGGGCTATCCTCGGGGGCAGCCTCGGCGATGCGGGCCACCAGCGCTGCTATCTGGTGCATCGTTCCGAGATTTCGCTTAAATAGGATTACGCCGCCGAGCTCGCCCTGGGCACAAGGGCGGAGCAAGTCGTCCGGTGCCTCGGTTCCCGGAAAGCCGGCGACCAAGACTTGCCCGGCGAGCTGCCTGGTTTCTGCAGTAGACATGCCGCCTGAGCTTACGAAACTCGACTCGGAACGGCGCATATTTGTGACGAATTCTCGCGCGGCAGATCGATGTCCGCGGGTCTCTCAAAGGTAGATTTCGGCTGATTACCGTGGATTCGACAGCTCCTGCGCACAGAACTCACTCGGAGCGCAGCCCCAGCCGCAAGGTCCCTGAACCCATGCGCTACTCGGGGCTGATCGCCAAAGAACGAGTCGACGCCGACGCCGCCAAGGTCGTCAAGCGACTCGTTCGCAGCGGCCACCTCGCGTACCTGGTCGGCGGCGGCGTGCGCGATCTGCTCCTGGGGCAGAAACCCAAGGATTTCGACATCGCGACCAGCGCCCGCCCGCACGAGGTGCGCGCGCTGTTCCGCAACTGCCGCGTGATCGGCCGGCGCTTCCGGCTCGCGCACGTGCTGTTCTCGGGCGGCAAGATCATCGAGGTCGCCACCTTCCGGCGCGACCCGCGCGATGACGACCCGGCCATCGACCACGTGGAGGACGGCGACACCATGCGCCTGGTCCCCCAGCGCCGGCACGTCGACGAGCAACAGGACTTGTTGATCCGTCACGACAACGCGTTCGGCGAGCCGCACGAGGACGCGCTGCGGCGCGACTTCACGATCAACGGCCTGTTCTACGATCTCGAGCGCGACGAGGTGATCGACTACGTGGGCGGCGTGCTCGACGTGCGCGCCCACACGGTGCGCACGATCGGCGACCCGGCGATCCGCTTCCGCGAGGACCCGATCCGGATCCTGCGCGCGGTGAAGTTCTGCGCGCGGCTCGACCTCGGCATCGACCCCGAGATGTACGACGCGATGATCGATCAGCGGCAGACGGTCAGCCGCGCGTCGCCGCCGCGTACGTTCGAGGAGATCCTGCGGCTGCTGCGCAGCGGGGCCTCGCACCGCGCGTTCTACCTGCTCTGGGACACGGGCCTGCTGTCCGTGATGCTGCCGGAGCTGGCGGCCTACCTCGACGACCTGGGAGATCAGAGCGACGAGGTGTGGCGCCGCCTGATGGCGGTCGACGAGCGCGTCGCCGCGGGCGACCTGCCGAACGACGCCATCTTGCTGGCGGCGCTGCTGCAGTCCCCGGCCGAAGAGTACATGGAGGGCGAGAAGGACCCGGCGCTGGCGTTCGACTCGTTCGTGGAAGATCTGGCGCAGCGCTTCACGGTGCCGCGGCGCATCCGCGAGCGCATGCGCATCCTGGTCAGCGTCCAGAAGCGGCTGCGCGACGGCAAGGTCGGCAACCTGGCGCGGCGCGAGTTCTTCGCGGACTCGGCGCTGCTGCACGGGCTCGACTGCCACGCGCGCGGGCTGACGGTGCCCGAGTGGGCCTACGACGTGTCGCGCTACGTCGAGCCGCCACCCGCGAAGAAGATCAAGCGCGAGAAGCCCGCGCCGACTTGAGCGGTGCAGACCGGCAAGCACGGCTGAGGCAACAGCACCAGCGGCGCATGGAGCTCATGCCCTGGCTGTACTTCAGCGCGCCGCCGCACATCGCCAGCTGGGCGCGCGCGTGGCAGCAGGAAGTGCACGCCGACCTGACCAGCGTCGAGGCGGTGGAGCTTCACCCCGACTGCTTCGTCGCCGCCCAGGCGAACGTGTTCGCCGAGCCGCGCCGCACCGTGCGGGTAGGGCCGGGCGCCAGCATCGCCGCGCACGCGTTCGTGCATGGACCGGTGACGCTCGAGGCGAACGCGAGCGTGA
>DASUME010000980.1:0-3873 GCA_036277895.1 Polyangiales bacterium | reverse complement strand
CTCTCCTGGCTGACCCAGAGCTTGCCCACGAACGGCGCCAGCGCGGCGCACGCGTTGCGCGCGATCATCACAGCAGGGACGTTACCACCGAACCCTCAGGCCTGTTCACGCGCTGCCGCACGGTCGGCCCACTGGCTGAGCTCGGCGATCAGCCCCGAGTCCACCAGGCCGGCGTTGCGCGCGACGCCGGCGAGTGCGCTCAGCCAGCGCTGGCACTGCGCCCAGTCCTGGACCGCGTCGACGCTGCCCCACTCCTTCAGCAGAGCCTGGCGCAGGTCTTCCCACACGAAGTGCCCCTCGTCGGCGAGTGCGATCGCGAGCCCCCAGGCGCGCCGTTTCCATGCTGTGGCCGCCTGGGTGGCATCCGAAGCGAAGTGCAGCTGCGTCGTCGCGTAGTCCTCGGATCCTGTCAGCATCGGCACTCCCTGGTCGAAGTCGAACGTCACGGTTCAGCGGTTGGCCTCACACTGCTCCGCGTTGCCGCGCGACAGCTCGCGCCGCTCCTCGGGCGTGAACAATGCGAGCTCTTCACTCGCGCAATCGAGCGGCATCGGGATGCCGGCGCCACGAAGCAGACGCTGCAGCGGCGACGGGCGCGAGCCCTCGCTGGGTGAATCTCCTGCGTCATTACGTCTTGCCATGTCGCCTCCCGGGGGGTTGGTTGCGGACTGGTCAAACGGCGTCTACTTCGAGTCTCTGGCCTGCTATCCGGAAGCTCTCACGGCAGAGTTTCGATTCGGTGGAGTTCAAGTTTCAAAGCGGCCAGATCGGGTCGCGGCCATATTTCCTGGACCGAGTGGGCTAGCCGGGCCCGCGCCCGTAACGGTAGCGGGGCCAACAGCGGACTCGATGGAGAGGGCATCGAAGTACTGCGAGGCGACCGATGCAGGTCCCGGATCTCAGGGCGTACGAAGTGTTGGCCGACGGCACGGAGGTCGTGCTGCGCGCGGTCCGGGAAGCGGACCGAGGCCTGATCGAGCGCGGCTTTGCCGGGCTCGGTGCGCAGTCGAGATACCAACGCTTCATGTTCCCCAAACAGGGACTCAGCGACTCCGACCTGCGACATCTGACGCGCGTCGATGGCGGGTTTCATTTCGCGCTCGGAGTGGTGGGTTGGGACGCGGATGCACGCGAACTGCCGCTCGCGCTCGCACGGTTCGTACGTGCGTCTCCCGACAGCGAAGTGGCCGAGGCGGCCGTGGCCGTGGTCGACGCGCTGCAGGGCCGTGGGCTCGGTCGCGTGCTGCTGCAGCGGCTCGCGCGGGAGGCCGCGCAGCGTGGCGTGCGGCGCTTCGTGGGCGACGTGCTGGCCGAGAACGCGGGCGCTCGTTGCCTGCTGCGCGGCCTCGACCCCGAGGTCCGGCTCGTCTCCCACGGCACGGGCAGCCTGCGCTTCGAGCTGACGCTGCCACGGCCGGAACACTTCCGCCCCTGGGCTGGCACGTTGCCTGCTTAGCGAGCGCGCATGGCCACGTCGCTGCTCTGCGTGCAGTTCCGCAACCTATTGCCGTCGGAAGACATCCTGCTCTTCCCGCGCGCCCTCTGGGAGACCGCGGAGCGCGAGCGTCTGGGAGCGTTCCAGGACGCCACCCTGCGCATCAGCAAGTCGGACACGAAGGTCGCGCTGTTCGAGGCCTGGCTCGCGAGTGGCCACCTGAAGAGCGTGGCGACCGGGCGGGAGCCACTGGCGACGATCGAGGCCGCCTTCGCCCAGCTACGCGCCATCCCGGTGCCCCGCGTGCGGCGAGTCAGTCGCGCGTGACGCCGAGCTTCTCGACCAGCTGGTCGACGATGTCCCACTCGCGCGGATCCACCTCGTCGTCGCCCCACACGCCGTGCTCGGCCAGCGTGACGATGTCATCGCGGTCCGAGGGGTTCGGGAACAGCTGCGCCAGGCGGTCGAGGTCGAGCTTGCGGGCGCTCAGCTCGTCGATGTAGCTGCGCGCGTCCTGGCCCTCCGGGAGGATACGCGACAGCAGCGCGAGCTCGCGCTCGTCGAGCCGGCGATCGGCCACGAACAGGTGCACGAGCATCGTCAGCAGGAGCTCGGTGGGCTCGTCGCGCTGCACCTTCTTGGGCGCCTGCGGATTCTCGAGCAGCTTGATCAGTTCGGAAGGCTTCATGGTGACCTCGGTTCGGCGAGCATGGTTGGCTGCGTAGCCAAGTGCAACTAGGGTCCCCATCGGGATCCACGTCAGGGTTCGAGCACCACCCGCATGGCCAACAACGTGCCGCCGTTGGTCACTACGTAGCCACGCGCGCCGGCCGTGGACGTGCGCGCGAGGAAGCCGTGGCCCGCGTCGATGCGCCCGAGCTCGCTGCCATCGGCGACCCCGAGCGCGACCAGTGAGCCCTTGCTGTCGCCGAGCAGCACCGCGCCGCGCGCGAGCTGTGGCACCCCGAAGGAGCCGCGCTCGTTGGGCTTGATCCAGCTGGCGCTGCGCGTGGCGAGCTCGAAGCGCGCGATGCCCTTGTCGGCCGAGACCACGATCAGCGCACTGTCGTCGGCGGCGGCGAGGCCGGTGATGCCGGTCCACTCGGGCGCGCGCCAGACCACGCTGCCGTTGTTCGCGTCCAGGCAGTAGATGCCCGCGCCGAACGAGGCCGCGTAGACGAAGCCGCCGATCTTCACTGGCGTGGTGTCGACGTCCACGTAGCGCGGGCGCCCCGGCTCCACCTCGGGCACGTCGCCCAGCGTGGGCCGCTCCCACTTCGGGCGCCCGTCGAGCGCGTCGAGCGCGACCACGGTGCCGTCGTTGAAGCCGCTGAGCAAGAGCCCGTCGTCGGTCAGCGCGAGCCCCGAGTGGCCGGCGACCAGGAAGCCTTCGGAGCGGTCGCGCTTGTAGCTCCAGAGCACGGCGCCGTCGGCGCGCGCGCGGCTCTCGATCACGTCTTCCTCGGTGAGCACGTAGATCGCGTCGCGGAACAACATCGGCTTCTGGCGCAGCGCCGCGCCCGATTGCACCTTCCAGCGCAGCTTGCCGCTGCTCGGCGTGAACGCGTACAGCTCGCCGCGCTCGGTGCCCACGTACAGCTCGTCCGCCTCCGGATCGAGCGCGGGCTCGCTCTCGATCGAGTCGTGGAGCTCGAAGCGGTAGAGCGGCTTGCCCTCGTAGTTGAGCGCATGCAGCGCACCCGAGGTGGCGCCCACATAGACACGCCCGTGCTGCTCGTCGATGGCCGCCACCGCGTTCTCGATCGGACGGTAGTTGCCGCGCCGTGCGGGCGTGAGCTCCTTGCGCCACTCGACGCGCAGCGCGCCGCGCCCGCTCCGGGTCATGTCGCTGCCGCCCGTCCCGAACAGCTTGAGGGGCTCGTCGCGGTGCAGCGCGCTGCAGCTGCACAACGCGAGCAGGCACAGCGCCGCTGCCTTCATTCCGGTGCCTTGTTCTGCTGCTGGCGCTGGAGTTGCTCGATCATGCGCTGGATCTGCTCTTCACTGAACTGCTGCGCACCGCCGCCCGCACCCGCGCCGACGCTCGAGCCCTTGTCGACCAGCGAGCTGTCGATCTCGGCCAGGCGCACCTCGACCTCGGAGCGCAGGTAGCGGCTCGGCGCGCTGCCCTCCGCGGGTGTGCTCAGGCGATCGTAGAGCGTCTTGAGCAACGTCTTGCCACCCTCGATGTCGCCGCGTGCGAGCTGCAGGCGCGCGAGGTGGTACTCGCCGAGGTCCTTGTTGCCGTCGAGCTTGGCCAGCGCCTCGTACTTCTTCGCGGCCTGATCGTTCTTGCCGGCACCCTCGAGCGCGATGCCCGCACCCTCGAGCGCGCGCGCCGCGAGCGCCGGATCCTTGTCGCCAGCGAGCGCCTCGAAGCGCTTGTCGGCGTCGTCGTACTTGCCGAGCTGCACCAGCGACGCGCCGCCCGCGAGCTT
>DASUME010000979.1:0-2477 GCA_036277895.1 Polyangiales bacterium | reverse complement strand
ATGGGCAACCCGCACGCGGTCACCTTCGACGAGCTGGAAGATCACGCCGCGCTCGGGCCGCGCATCGAGAAGGACCCACGCTTTCGCGCGGGCGCCAACGTGGGCTTCGCCAAGGTGCGCGGCAAAGACGAGCTCGACCTGGTGGTGTGGGAGCGCGGCGTGGGCTTCACGCTCGCCTGCGGCACAGGCGCCTGCGCCGCGGCCGTGGCAGCCGTCGAGACCGGCCGCGCCACCCGCCACGCCCCGATCACCGTCAACCTGCCCGGCGGCCCCCTCACGATCAAGGTCGGCGACCCCGGCACCCCCATCGAGATGACCGGCCCCGCGCGCCGCGTCTTCGACGGCGAGCTCGAGCTCTGAGGGGCTCACGCCACCGCGAGCTTCGGGCCACGCCGTAGCAGGGCTTCCAGGGCCTCGAGCGGGAGCGGAGCGCCGAACAAGAAGCCCTGGGCTTCGTGGCAGCCGAGGATGCGCAGGCGATCGAGTTGTTCCTTGTTCTCGACGCCCTCGGCGATCACGTCGAGCGACAGGTCGTTCGCGATCGACAGCACCGTGCGCACGATCTCCTCGGCGCCCAGGTTGTCGTGCAGCCGGCCCGTGAACGAGGCGTCGATCTTCAGCGCGTCGAGCGGGAACTTGTGCAGGTAGCTGAGCGACGAGTAGCCGGTGCCGAAGTCGTCCATGTGCACGCGCACCCCGCGCGCACGCAGCACGCGGAATGCGTCCTGGCCGGCGTTGGTGTCGCCCATCAGCGCGCTCTCGGTTACCTCCAGCACGAGCGCAGAGGGCAGCACCTGCGCGCGCTCGAGGGCGCGCTCCACACGCTGCACCAGGTCGTCGCGCGCCAGCTCGCGCGCGGACAGGTTCACGGCCATACGAAACGGCTCGTTCGGGCGGAACGCGGCCTCCAGCCGGCGCAGCGCGCGGCAGCTCTCCTCCAGCACGAAGTCGCCGAGCTGCACGATCGCGCCCGACTCCTCCGCCACCGGGATCAGCTCGGCGGGCGAGACCAAGCCGAGCTTCGGATGGGGCCAGCGCACGAGCGCCTCGAAGCCGGTCGCCTCGCCGGTGGACACGCTCACGATCGGCTGAAAATACACGCGCAGCTGGCCCGCGCTCAGCGCCGTGCGCAGCGACGTCTCCAGCGTCAGCCGCAGGCTGCTGTTCGAGTGCACGCTCGGCTCGAACAACACCTGGCGCCCGCGCCCCTGCTTCTTGGCCGCGTACATCGCCTGATCCGCGCGCCGCAGCAGCGACAGCGCGTCGAACGCGTCGTCGCGCGCGAGCACGATGCCGATGCTGGCGGAGGTGACCAGGTCGTGTCCGTCGAGTGGGATCGGCGTCATCATCGCGCGCTGGATCTGCTCGGCCACGCGCTCCGCTTCGTGATCGCCAGTGAGCGACTCGAGCAGCACGCTGAACTCGTCGCCGCCCAGCCGCGCCACCGTGTCGCCGTCGCGCACGCAGGCGCCGATGCGCTCGGCCACGCGGATCAGCAGCCGATCGCCCGCCAGGTGACCGAGGCTGTCGTTCACGTTCTTGAAGCGGTCGAGATCGAGCATCAGCACCGCGAACGTGTGCGCCGGGGAGCGGCGCGCGCGCGCCACCGCGTGCTGCACACGATCCATGAACAGCGCGCGATTGGGCAGGCCGGTCAGGGCGTCGTGGAAGGCGTGGTGGCGTAGCCGCTCCTCGCTCTCCTTGTGCGCGGAGATATCGGTCAAGAGGCCCACCATCCGCACCGGCTGGCCGGCGCCGCGCGTCGCGATGCCGCGCTCCAGCACCCAGCGCCAGCTGCCGTCGGCGCGCCGGATCCGGTGCGCGTGCTCGTAGCGCGGCGTCTCGCCCGAGAGGTGCGCCTCCAGCTGGGCGCGGGCGTCGCTCACGTCTTCGGGGTGGATGCGCGCAAAGGCGTCGCGTGGCGTGCCCGTGTCGTCGGCGCCGGCGATCTCGCGCCAGCGCGGCGAGCGGTACACGCGATTGTCACGCAGGTCCCAGTCCCACAGCCCGTCCTCGGCGCCGCGCGCCGCCAGCGCATACCTCGCCTCGCGCAGCAGCTCGCGCTCGCGTGCCTCGGCCAGGCCACGCGCGTACCGGGTCGCGACGAAGCCCGCCAGCTGTGCGGTCAGCTGCGCAAGCGCGAAGGCCGGCCACCCGAAGCTCTCCGGCACGACGAATGCGCCCATCTGCCAGGCCAGGAGGTGAATCACGGCCAGCAGCAGCCCCGCGGCCGGTCCGGTTCCCAGCCAAAAGCCGAACACCGACGGCAACGTCAGCGCCATGCCCGCCAGCACGATTCGCGCGCTCGCGGGCGTGATCGCCAGCGCTGCCGCGTATACGACCACGGTCGATCCCGCCAACCAGCGTGCATGACGAGCACCCGGTGTCCCCATGGGCCGATCCTACCTGAGTTCGACAGCGGCCGTACGAACCCTGTGAGCTTGAGGGCGAGTGCTGAATCCTGCTATTGTTCCGCT
>DASUME010000978.1:0-2095 GCA_036277895.1 Polyangiales bacterium | reverse complement strand
TCGGCACCGTGTCCCAGCCGGCCGCGATCGCCGTGGAGGGTGCGGTGTTGCGCTGGCTAATCGAGAGCAGTCCGAGCGCGGTGTTGTGGACGCTGTTGCGGAAACGCGCGGGCGACGAGCCATCGCGCTCGAACGCCTCCGCCAGCAGCGCCTCGGCCACCGCGATCTCGCCGAAGGCAGACGCGAAGATCACCGGTAGCGCGTGCGCGTCCAGCGCGGCATCGTCGAGCGCGAGCTTGGCAGCGTGCATGAACAATTTCGTCACCTCGGACAAACCGCGCCGCAGGGTGCGCTCGAGCAACGCGAGCTCCAGCTTGTCCACCGTGGTTACGTAGCCCGCGCCGAGTACCTTCATGATGCGATCAGCAGCACGCTGGCATTGCTGCCGCCGAATGCGAGTGCGTTGCTGAGCGTGACGCGTACCGGCTTGCGCTCGGGCGCGCGCAGCACGTTCACGCCGAGCTCGCGGTCGAGCGGGAGGGCGCCGGTGCTCGGCGGAAGCTCCCCGCGAATGATCGCCTGCGCGCAGAAGATGGCTTCGATCGCCCCGCATGCACCGAGCGTGTGCCCGGTGGCGCCCTTGCTCGAACCGACTGGCGTGTGGGGGCCCAGCACGCGCCTCAAGGCGCGGCTCTCTGCGACGTCGTTCTGCTGCGTGCCGGTGCCGTGGGCATTGACGTAGTCTACCTGCGAAGCATCGAGCCCGGCGTGGGCCAGTGCACGCACCATCGCGTTGCCGGCGCCGAGCCCCTCGGGCTGCGGGGCCGACATCGAGTGCGCGTCCGAGCTCTCCCCAACCGCCGCCAGCTGCACCGGGCCTTCGCTGTCGCGCGCCAGCACGAGCAGCGCCGCGCCTTCCCCGATGTGGATGCCGGTTCGCTCCGAGGAGAAGGGCCGCGCCGGGCCGCGCGCGAGCACGCCGAGCCCGTGGAAGCCGCGCACGGTGGTCTCGCACAGGGCGTCCGCGCCGACCACGAGCGCCGCGTCGACGGCGCCGGTGGCGATCAGGCGCTGCGCGCTCGCCAGCGCCTTGGCGCTCGAGGTGCAGGCCGTGGAGACCGCGTAGCAGGGGCCGCGCAGGCCGAGCCGGTCGCGGAGCAGGTTGGCCAGCGCGTCGAAGGCGTGGGCGCGCCGCAGCGAGAACGTGGGCGCCCGCTGCTCGGTCGCGCGGTAGTGGCGGTAGGCGGGCTCGGTGGCGTCGAGGCCCCCGGTGCTGGTGCCGACGAGCACGGCCACCCGCTCGGCCCCGAAGCGCTGCCTGAGCCGCTCGACCGCCTGGCTGACCTGCGGCAGCGCGCGCAGGGCGATGCGGGCGAGCCGGGTGTCCCACTCGCGCAGGGCCGGTGGCAGCGGCTCGAGCAGCCCTCCCACGGTGCCGGTCACGGTCTCGAACGGGAGCGCGAAGGGCGGCGCGGAGGCCCGGACTTCGCCGCGTACGAGCGCGTCGAAGGCCTCGCCGCAGCCGTCTCCGAGCGCGCAAACGAGGCCCATCGCCACGATCGAGGCTCGCTCGGGGTGCTGCATGGACCGAGCGGATTAGCCCAGCCGTTAAGGCGATTCAACCCCACTTCACCTCGCCCCTACGGCGTGCGCCCACGCGGGACGCTATACGCACTGCGCGCGCCGCTTGAAAACGGCCGCGGGAGGGACGCGATGCGCGCTGGGACGGGCTTGAGCTTTGCGCTGGCAGTGGTGCTGCTGGCCGTGGGCTGCGGAGGCGGCGGGGCCGCGGTGATGAGTCCGCACACTCTGGTAAACCGGCATCCGCCCGATCAAACGGAGCAGGTGATCCTCGACACGCTGCCCCGCCGAGGCTGGACCGCGGAGACGGTCACGCCCGGCCGCATCGTCGCGTTCCTCGCGCTGCGCAAGCACCTGCTGCGTCTCGAGATCCGCTACGACGCGCAGCTGGTCGCGATCTACTACGTCGACTCGGACGGCCTGAAGGCCCACCTGGAGCCGAACGGCCAGATCTACGGGCACCCCGCCATCAACAAGTGGACCGAGCAGCTAGCGACCGACATCAGCATCGCGCTCAACGGCCCGGCCCAAACCGCGGGCGGGCAGGCTCCCACGGCGACGCCTTAGTTGGCAG
>DASUME010000977.1:0-2414 GCA_036277895.1 Polyangiales bacterium | reverse complement strand
CCGCCGCTGGAGGGGGCCTGGATCGAGGCGCTGACTGGACGTGTGCGCCTGGGTCCGGTGTTGCTGCCGTTCATGACCGTGGCCGGCCTTCAGCTCGACGGCCAGCTCCATCACTTCGCAGGCCCGCGCGCGCTGCTCGGCGCCGAGGTCGCGCTCGACACGCGCAGCCTCCAGCTGAGCGTGCGGCGCGGGCGCGATCGCCTGCAGGTCGCGCTGCACGCCGCGCACTTCGCCGGCCTGCGCTACCAGGACCCCGACGGCCAGGACCTGGCGTGCCTCAACTCCAAGCTCGCAGAGGGGCGGATCACGCTTCAGCAGGGGGGGCGGGAGCGAGTCCTGTACACCCGGCAGGCCGCGCTGGAGATCGGGACCCGCGAGCCAGGTCACGGCGTAGCGCTGCTCGCTTAGGATGGCTTTTGCCTTTCGGGCCCGGGCCGCTCACAGTGAAGATCATGAGGGAAGTTTCGCCGCGTCAGGTCTTCGTCGGCGATGTGCACGGGTGCCTGAGTGAGCTCGATGCGCTGGTCAAGAAGCTCAAGCTCGGCGCCGCGGACCGCCTGATCTTCGTCGGCGATCTGTGCGCCAAGGGACCCGACTCGCAAGGTGTGGTGGAGCGCGTACGGGAGCTCGGCGCGGCCTGCGTGCGCGGCAACCACGATGAAGCCGTGCTGCGCATCCGGCGCGCCAAGCTGCAGGGCTACGAGCCGCAGCGCCCGCCCAAGAAGGCGCACCTGAAGGTGGCCGAGGCGCTCAAGCCGGCCGACTGGGACTGGCTGGAGGCGCTGCCGCTCTACCTCGAATTGCCCGAGATCGGGGTCAACGTGGTGCACGCCGGCGTGGTGCCCGGCAAGCCGATCGCCAAGCAGCACCCGGACGACCTGATGACCATGCGCACGCTGCGCCCGGAGGGCACTGCCTCGCCGCGGCTGGAGGACGGCGAGCTGTGGGCGCCGAAATACGTCGGCCCGCCGCACGTGATCTTCGGGCACGATGCGATCTCGGGCCTGCAGCGTGAACGCTTCGCGACAGGCATCGACACCGGCTGCGTGTATGGCCGCGAGCTGACCGCCCTGGTGCTGCCCGGCCACGAGCTGGTGCAGGTCCGCGCGAAGCGCACCTACAAAGAGCTGGAGCGGTGAAGCATCAGATTCACGTGTGTGCGCGAGGGGAGCTGGTGGGCGACGTGGTGAAGGCTGTGCCGCTGCCGCGCGGCAGCGACAACCGACCGCGCGAGGCGCTCGTGCTGCTCGGCCTCGACGGCGAGCCGCGCGCGTACCTCAATCGCTGCCGTCACCTGCCGGTCCCGCTCGATGGCGGCTCGAAGCAGTACCTCACGCGCGGCGGCGAGTACCTGCTCTGCGGCACCCACGGCGCGCTCTTCCGTCGCGACGACGGCGTGTGCACGCAGGGCCCCTGCCTCAAGCTCGCCCTCGAGGCGATCCCGATCCTCGAAGAGAACGGCGTGCTCTACCTGCTCACTTCGTGATCGCGTCGCCGAGCGCGTTGCCGAGCGCGGAGACCACGTCCTGGCCGACCGGATCGCCGCCGCTCAACACCGCGCTCACGGCATCGCCGCTGCCGCCGATGCGCGCGAACACGATCTCGTGCTCCGGGTCGACCGTGATCATCTGGCCGCCGAGGCCGAGCGCCGAGAACGTGCTCTCGGGCAGCTTCTCGATCTGCTTGCCCTCGCCTTCCTTGCGCGCCGGCGACGACGGCCGCACGAAGTGCCCGTCGTTGTTCAGCCAGAACAGGTAGCCGTAGGCGTCGTTGAGCGGCTGCGAGACGCTGGTGGCTTCCTCGACGTAGGCCTTGGAGACGATCTGCTGGTCCTTCCACTTGCCGCCGCGCAGGTACAGGTACCCAAAGCGCGCGAGGTCGTCGCAAGACGCCTTCAGGTTGCCGAACGTCAGCGTGTTGCCCGCCGCGTCATGGTCCATCGTGGCCTTCATGCCGAGCGGCTTGAAGACGTTGGCCTGCGCGAACGCGGCGACGTCGTCCCCGGTGGCCAGCTTCAGCACGCGCTCCAGCGTCTGGATCGCGCTGTTGTTGTACTCCCAGTGCGTGCCGGGCTCGTCGTCCTGGCCGAGGCCGATCGCGAAGCCGGTCTTGTCGGCGGCGCCGCCCGCCATCTCCACATAGTCCTTGAGGAACGTCCACTCGCGGCCGGAGTCGTTGCTGAGCAGGTTCTTCACCGTCACGCCCGCGCTCGCGCCACCGGCCCACTCCGTGATCCACTTGCTCGCGGGCTCCTCGACGCTGAGCAGGTCCCGGTCCTGCGCGATGCCCACCAGCGTGCTGGTGAACGACTTCGTAACCGAGTGCACGATCTGCTGCGTGGTGTGGTCCCAGCCGTCCCAATACCACTCGCGCACGAGCCGGCCCTTGCGCGTGACGATCATGCAGTGCGAGTC
>DASUME010000976.1:0-6124 GCA_036277895.1 Polyangiales bacterium | reverse complement strand
TTCTTCGGCCATGTCCGAGTCGTCGCGCAGCACCAGCTCCACCGCGCTGCGGCGGTCCTTCTTGAGCTCGATCCGGAACGTCTCCCGGCGCGTGTAGCCGAAGCTGGCGTTCTCCCTGGCGGCCTCGCTCAGCTCTACACTCAGCTCGTGCATGCCCGGCGCCACGTAGCCCGTGAACAGCGTCGCGCGGTCGCGTGCGAGCGCGCTGCCGTCGCTGTCGTGCACGGGCGAGCCGTCGAGCCGCAACGTCACGTGCGAGAGGCGCTGCGCGTCGGCGCGCCGCACCACGTCTACCGCTAGCTGGCTGCGGAACAGTGCCCGCGCCAACACGCCCGCGCGCGCGCGCGCCTGCACCAGCTCATCCATCGACTGCGCGAGCTCGCCGTCCAGGTTCGCCGCCGGCGCGGGATCCTCCGCACGCGCACGCGCGAACGCGATCGCGAGCGCGCACACCGTCGGTCCCACGATCTGCTTCCACATACCCACCCCTCACGGATGAAACGGCAAGAACACCGACGCACCGAGCGTGGTGAGCAAGTTGTTCACGATGCGCGACTCGCCGAGCAGCTCCTGGTTGAGCAGCTGATCGCGTACGTCGAGCCGCACCGCGAACCAGCTGGTCGGGTAGAACTTGAGCCCGAAGCCACCGCTGAAGGTGAGCGTGCGCGCGGCGCTGTTGTCCGTGATGCCGCCGCCCAGCGCGAGATAAAAATCGAAGCGCGACACGCGCGCGTGAAACCAGCGCAGCTTGCCGTAGGCGAGGTTCCACAGCAGGTGGCCGCCGTAGAGGAACACCCGCGCGTCCTCGCGGATCAGGTCGGTCGCGAACCGACTCTCCACGATGCGCACCAGCTCCGCGCGCTGCCGCGTGTACCCGAAGTACGCCTCCAGCGCGAGGTCCTCGCTGATGTGGAACGTGTACGCGGCCCCCAGCAGGTACGAGGACGACGTCAGATCCGCGGTGTAGCCGCCGCCGAACGCGCTCAGCTCGTGGCGCAGCGCTTTCTGAAACACGCGCTCCTGCACGCCGCGGTAGCGACGCCGCGCGTTGAGCTCGTCTCGCACCGCCTCATCGATGAACTCGCCCCTCGGCACCTCGGCCGCCGGTGGCGCACCCCGCGAATCCTCCGCGCGCGCCACCCCGCAGAGCAGCAACAACACCGCGCCGACCCGTGCCACGAAGCCGAAGGCAAGGTGCCCCTGCCCCTGCCCGCTACGTCTCCCCGCCTCCGCGCCCCCGCGCGAGGTACCGTGCATGCCCGCAACGATAACCGAGTCGCGCGGCCGCTCACGTCTCAATCAGCAGAGATAGCGCTCGCCGGTGTCGCACAGCATCGTCACCACACGCTGATCGGCGCGCATCGTCTTGGCGAGCTCGATCGCCGCATACACGTTCGCACCCGAGGACAGCCCAACCAGCAGCCCCTCTTCGTGCGCAAGCCGGCGTGCGGTCCGATCCGCGGCCACGTCGCTCACCGGGATCACCTGATCGATCAGCGAGCGGTCGAGCACCTTGGGTACGAAGCCCGCGCCCAGCCCCGGAATGCCGTGCAGCCCGGGCTTGCCGCCGCCGAGCACGGCGCTCGAGCGCGGCTCCACGGCGACCGCGAGCAAGCCCGGGTTCTGCGCCTTCAGGGCGCGCGTGACCCCGGTGAAGGTGCCGCCTGTCCCGATGCCGGCCACGAAGCCATCGACGTGGCCACCGGTGTCGGTCCAGATCTCGTGCGCCGTGGCCGCATGGGCCGCCGGATTGAAGGGGTTGTCGAACTGGCGGCACATGAAGCTGCCCGGGGTCTCCTTGGCGATCGCCTCGGCCTTCGCGACGGCGCCTGCCATGCCCTGCTCGGCCGGTGTCAGCACCAGCTCCGCGCCGTAGGACTGCAGCAACAGGCGCCGAGTGACGCTGGCGTCCTCCGGCATCACGAGCACACAGCGCAGCCCACGCGCCGCGGACAACATCGCCAGGCTGATGCCCGTGTTACCGCTGGTGGCCTCGACGATGGTCGCGCCCGCGCTCAGCACGCCGGACGCGAACGCGGCCCGCACCATCTCGCGCGCGGGCCGGTCCTTCACGCTGCCACCCGGGTTGCGGCTCTCCAGCTTGCCGCACACCTCGGCACCCCCGGGGGGGCTCAGCTTCTTCAGCCGCACCAGCGGCGTCCTGCCGATCAGCTCGAAAACACCGTCGTAGATCGGCAAGACGCCTCCCTCCTCTCATCACGTCGCCTCGCGCCGCACGGGGAGCACACGCGTCCTCCCCGCCCAACCGGCGGAGCCGGTCGGGTCCCACCCCTCCGCGAGGCTCGCTGCGCTCACGGCTCGGCCCGCTGATGGCCGCTCCTCACTCTTCGTGCGTGCCCTGCGCCCGATCGCGCGTCTCCTGGGCCTCGCGACGCTTGGCATCCCGCGCGTCGTAGGCGCGAACAATGCGCTGAACGAGCGGGTGGCGCACCACGTCTCCGTCGCTGAACTTGCACATCGCGATGCCCTCGACCCCGGAGAGCAGGTTCATCGCGTCGCGCAGGCCGCTCCTGCGCCCGTCCGGCAGATCGACCTGGGTGATGTCACCCGTGATGATCGCCTTGGAGTCGTAGCCGAGCCGGGTGAGGAACATCTTCATCTGGTCGGCGGTGGTGTTCTGCGCCTCGTCGAGGATCACGAAGCTCGAGTTGAGCGTACGGCCGCGCATGAACGCGAGCGGCGCCACCTCGATGGTGCCGCGCTGGAGCAGGTCCGTCGCGCGCTCCATGTCCATCATGTCGTGCAGCGCGTCGTACAGCGGCCGCAGGTACGGGTTCACCTTCTCGGCGAGGTCACCGGGCAAGAAGCCGAGCTTCTCACCGGCTTCCACCGCCGGACGCGTGAGGATGATGCGCTTGTACTTGCGCGAGAGCAGCGCGCTCACCGCGGCCGCCATCGCGAGGTACGTCTTGCCGGTACCCGCGGGCCCGATGCCGAACACCACATCGTGGTCGCGCATCGCCTGCACGTACTGCTGCTGCGCGACGCTCTTGGGCTGCACGCCCTTCTTGCCCGTGCCCACCTGCAGCACGTCGTCGAGCATCGCGGTCAGCTTCACGTCCGGGTGCTTGCGCAGCGTCTCGATGCTGCGCTCCACTTCGCGCGCCCCGATGTGCGTGCCCCGCCGAACCAGCTCGAGCAGCTCGCTCAACGTCCGCTCTGCCAGGGCTACGGAGGGGGGCGTCCCAACCAGTCGAATCGTGTTTCCTCTGAGTCCCACTCCAACGTCGAAGGCCCGCTCGAGCGGCTTCAAGTTCTGACCATTTGGACCAGTCAGCGCGACCAGGAGCCCGCTGTCGGGGACCTCGATCTCGGTGGAAATGCGCATGGGAGTTCGGGTGGCTTCCGACTCGGCTGTTGGCATGTAGCTCCTGAGTTGAGGGTCAGTCTCCAGGTTCTCTCCGAACGCTACCATGCGCACGCGTCGTGGCCCCTGCAATGCTGTGAGACCGGTGCGCGAGCGCGCGCATGGAGCCCAGCGGGAGCCGGACATCGTGTCCGGCCTCGCCTCAATTCGCGTCTGATATCGCGCATTGATCGCAAAAGCCGAGGGCCGGAAAAAGGCGCGAAACGCCCCCTCCCGGCCCAGCTTTCGGCGATCGCGCCGCGGCGCGTCACCCGATTGTTACGCCGATCGCCTTCCGGAGTGCGGCGTAGGCGGGCGACACCGCGAACTGGTAGAGCGACTTCAGGCGATCGCGCTCGCTGGCGTAGCTGCTCTCTTGCGGGCTCGCCCGTACCACGGCCACCGCAGCGTCGAGGCTGTTCGCGAGCACGAAGCCCACGCGGTCCGCGACCAGGTCGACGGCCAGCGCCCAGCGCTTCATGTCGAGCTCGGGCTGCTCGCGCAGCAGCTGGTCGACCATGCTCGTCAGCGCCTGCTGCTGCGGCGGGTGCAGCGTGCGCGAGATCGCCGCCACGTTGCGCTCCACCAGCTCGCGCTGCGCGTCCGGCACCGGGAAGCGCGGGTTGCCGAGCCGGATCGCCGCCAACAACCACGCGCGCAGCCCCGAGCCGGTGGGCACCAGCTGGCGCATGTAGTGGCCCGGCCGGTAGAAGCTCAGCTGGCGACCCGCGATGAACGCGAGCGCCTGATCCGGCGCGCTGCGCAGCGCACCCTGCCCGAGCCCGACCGCGGGCGGGTTGGTGAACGCGAACGAGACGCCGCCCGGATCGCGCTGGCGGTAGAACACCGGCGGCAGCGGCACCAGCAGCACACCCGACGCGTAGTGCAGCATCTGGGCGATGATCGCGTCCGTGCGCTCGCAGTCGATCGGCTGATCGCGCTGGATGCCGAATGCCTCGGGCTCCTGCGCGAGATCCGCCACCGCTGCGGGCTGCAGCAGCGCGAGCATCGTGGTCAGCGCCTGGTCTTGCTCGGGCAACAGCAGGTGCTCGCGCCAGAGCTCGTCCGTGATGCACTCGCGCGCCGTCGCAGGCGCCTGAATGCGGTGCCGCTTGAAGAACTGCTCTTCCTCCGGCTCCGCCATGTTCAGGCTGCGCAGCGCCTGGCACACCAGCCACGCCTCGTCCGGGCGCTGCAGCTGCGTGTACAGCTTGCGCAGCGCGCGGTACGACTCCACGCGGTAGGGGTTCCCGTCGAGCAGCCGATCGTGCGCGGCGATCGCGCGGTCCGCGAAGCGCGACGGTGCGCGGCTGTACAGCTCGACCAACAGCTCCGTGCGCGAGCGATTCTCCGGCTGTAGCTCGCTCGCCGTCTCGTACGCCTCCACCGCCGGATCGATGCGGTGCAGCTTGTCGAGGTAGATCGAGCCGAGCGTGTCCCACAGCGCCGCGCGCTGCTCGTCGTCGAGCTCCTCGCGGCGGCGCTCCAGCTGCGCGCGGTACGCGCTGGCCAGTCGATCCCAGGCGCCGGCCTTGCTCAGGCACTCGACCAGGCCGCGGAAGGCCGAGTCGAGCGTGGCGTCGAAGCCTAGCGCGCTGTCGTAGTACTCGATCGCCTCGTCGAGCTCGCCGAGCTCGGTGTGCGCGATGCCCGCAGCCGTGTAGAGGTACTTGCCGCACAGGCGCGGGTCGTCGACCACACGTGCCATGCGCACCAGCACCTCGACCAGCTTCGTCCAGTCCTTGCTGGTCGAGTACACGGCCATCAGCTTGCTGAGCAAGTTGCGGTCGTCGGCGTTGATCTCGAGCGCGGACACGTAGCGGCGCGCGGCCTGCTCGCGGTCCTTGAGCTGCACCGCCGCGTCGCCCGCGCGCACCAGCAGATCGAAGCGCTTGGCCTCGACGGCCTCGAGGTCGAGCTCGCGCTCGAGCGTGCGCGCCGCGCCCTCCCAGTTGCCCTGCTTCTCCTGCGCCAGCCCGAGCGCGGCCAGCGGCTCGCGCGCGGACGGCAAGAGCTCGCTCGCGGCCGAGTAGGCCGCGGTCGCGGCCGGCAGCTCGCCGAGCGCCTCGCGCACCTTGCCCAGCTTGAGCAGCAGCGTGCTGCGCTCGTCCGTGGACAAGCTGGAGCCGCCGTCGTCGAGCAGGGTGGAGAACAGCTCCGCCGCATCGGCGTGCTTGCCGCTCACCTCGGCCAGCTCGGCCAGCCGCACCGCCAGCCCGCGATCGTCCGGGAAGATCTTGCGCGCGGTGGTGTACGCCAGCTCCGCACGCTCGATCTCGCCGAGCTCACGGTACGCATCGCCGAGCCCCGTCAGCAGGGACTGCGCGGTCTCACGCGGCAGCTCCTCACCGACCTCGAGCAGCGGCTGCAGCAGCTGCACCGCGTCTTCCCAGCGCTTCTCTGTCAGCGCCAGCTGGCCCAGGCCCACCGCCGCCGTGCGGTTGTCCGGGTCGAGCTCGAGCGCCTGCTCGTACGCCGACTCGGCCGCTTGCTTGTCCTTCAGCTTCTCCAGCCGCAGCTTGCCGAGCGCGGTCAGCTTGCTCGCCTTCACGATCGGGTCGTCGGCCAGCTCGGCCTGACGGCGCAGCAGGTCGGCCTGGCCACGCAGGTCGCCGCGCTTCTCGTACAGCCGGCTCAGCGCATCGATCGCGCCGGTGTGCGCGGGCTGCACGTCGAGCGTGAGCTTGTAGCGCTCGATCGCGCCGTCGAGGTCCTCGTTCGCCTCCAGCAGCAGCGCGGCGCGCACCCACAGGTCGG
>DASUME010000975.1:0-2769 GCA_036277895.1 Polyangiales bacterium | reverse complement strand
TGATGGCGGTGCTGCCGTCCCAGTTCCTCGGGTAGTCGAAGATGCTGTACGCGAAGCGCGCGTAGCAGGCCTCGGGGCTGACGCCGGCGACCTCGATGCGGTTGAGCTGCGAGGTGAGCGCGCGCGTGTGGGCGCGATCGTAGTGCAACAGCGAGCCCGGCACGTTGACCTTCGCCGCGAGCTTGGGCTGCGCGCTCAGATCGAGGCGGTCGATGTAGAAGCGCGCCTTGCCGACGCGCGAGGTCTCGTAGTGGCTGAACAGGACGTCTGCTCCGTCCGCGATCAGACCGGAGTAAGACACGTTGCCGTCCAGCGGCACGAGCGTGCTGCGCGGGTTGGCGGGATCCGTCAGGTCGAGCACGCGCAGCCGCGAGGACACCTTGGAGCGGTTGCCGTCGTACTCGGAGCGCTGCTGCAGGGTGACCAGCGCCTTGTCGGTCAGCACCGAGGTGGCGGCGTTGGGCGAGTAGCCGTAGTCGGAGAAGTAGTAGTACGAGTCCCAGTAGCTGCTCGCCTCCGGCTCGGTCTCGTTGAAGTTCGAGACCACCTTGGGCTGCGCCGGGTCGCTGGCGTCGACCGTCACCAGTCCCCAGGTGTTGGTGCTGTTGCCCCGGTTGGGCACGTAGTTCCAGCGCCGGTAGGCCACGTGCACCAGGTTGCCGCGTGCATACACGCCCTCGACGTAGCCGGGCGAGTTGCAGCTGCCGCCGCTGTCGAGCTGCGCGCGCAGATCGATCTGCGAGATGCGCAGCTCGGGCCGCTCGACGTCGGCGAGCGCGACGAGCTCGATGCTGGTGCCGTCTTCCTTCGCGTACCAGTCCTGGACGACGCGCGCCACGGCGCCGTTCGCCAGCAACGGTGCCTGGGTGACGTTGCGCGCGAGGTCGAGGTGGCTCAGCGCCTTCGGTGTGTCGCGGTTCGTCAGGTCGAAGCTGTCGACGGCCTCGTCGCTGACCGCGAGCAGGTTCTGCCCGCGCAGCACCGCGCGCCGCGCCTCACCGCGCGAGGGAGCGGCACCGCGCAGCACCAGGTCGTCGCCGAGCAGGTCGACCAGCTGCACGCCGCTCGAGTAGCCGCCCGCGTCGTAGTAGTAAGGGCACTCGGTCTTGTTCGGCTCGCGGGAGCTCCAGCCGCTGAACGGCACCAGCACCAGGTTCTGCTCCGCGAGCACGCGAAACGCCTTGTGAATGCGATCCTGATCCTCGGGCAAGGTCGCCCAGGTGCCGCCGAAGTTCACGCGGTCGAGCATCTTCGGCGTGCTCAGATCGCTGACGTCGAACACGGAGACCGTGATCGCGCCGGCCGGGTTGTTCTGATCGTAGCCGAGCCCGATCACGCGGTCGCCGCGCGGCTCCATGTGATAGATCCAGCCCGGCATCACGAGCTCCCCCATCTGCTTGGGGCGCGCCGGATCACTCAGGTCGATCGTGAACAGAGGATCGGTGCGCTGCGCGGTGATCGCATAGCCGCGCGGGCCGTCGAAGCGCGCCGCCTGCAGCGTCTCGTTGGCCGGGATCTCGAGCGCGGTGTCTCCGAGGGCGACCAGCTGCTGCGACGAATCGATGCGGAACGTCTGCACGCGCGGACTGTGATCCCCGGGCTCGCGCCACCAGGAGGGGAACTGGCTGACGACGCGCAGCACACCCTGGTACTCGTCCATCTGCCAGCGACTGGAGATCTGCCCGGCGGCCCGCACCACCGCCGCTTCGACCAGATCGCCCCCCGGATCGGAGATGTCGACGACCTGGATCGACGAGCCACTCGGGCCGTTCTGGCCGTACTCGGGGCCCGCGACGTACATGCGCTTGTCGGTGACCGTGACGCTGCGCTGGTTCCAGCCCCACATGTTCTCGGTCTCGTTGAACAGCAGCTCGTCGATCTTCTGCGGCGCGCGCGGGTTGGCGACGTTCAGCGACAGCACCGAGGTGCGCGGCTGCTTCTCGGCGCAGCTCCAGCAGTAGCCGTTCTGGTAGCCCACCACGTAGAGCACGCTGCCGACGATGCGCGAGTCGCTGACGTCGCCCGCGACGTCGAAGCTGCCCACGTTCGCGATCGCGCTCGGGTCGTGCACATCGAGCGCGACGACCTTGCTGGTCTGCACGTAGACGTAGTTGTCGCCGCTCTTCACGTACTGGCCCCAGCCGCGGTACATCGCGAGCACGACGCCGTTCTGCAGGTACATCTCGAACGGGGTGCCGTTCAGCTCGCGATAACGACCGAGCACGCGCAGGCGCGCGGGGTCTGCGGCGTCGATCACGGTCAGGCCCGCGACGCGCGACAGCGTGTAGAGCCGGTCGCCATCGAGCTGGACCACGTCCGCCTCGACGATCGCGCGGTCCGCGCCGGATGCGTCGTTGTCGGCGATCGAGTTCGGGTTCGCACTCGCGGGCACGGCGCCGGCCAGATCGTCCCGGCTGGTGCTCTCGCCCTTCGCGCCGCCGTTGCCGGCGCTCGCGGGCAGGTCGCTCTCGAAGTTGCCGACCTGGCCCGGGAGCGGACCGTCCGCCTTCGGGTCGGCGTCATCGCAGCCGGCGAGCGCCAGCAGCACGAACAAGATGGACCTGGTACGCATGCAAACACCCCACGTGAGGCACGTTTGACCGCCCAACTGCACGGGATATGCCGCTGCGGAGAAATATCACAACGCCCCGTAACCCCAGACGTTTGTCGCCTTTGGCTGGGTGAGCCACAACGTGCCACCGCCTCGCGCTCGGGCGTGCGGTGTGTACGGATGAGTGGGTGAACGACAAACTCGCTCGCCCTGCGCCC
>DASUME010000974.1:0-7042 GCA_036277895.1 Polyangiales bacterium | reverse complement strand
GAGTGTCCTGAGTCCGAAGTTCGCACGCACCTGCGCGGTCCTTTTGGCCGCCTCCCGCCGCGCCGTCCTCGGAATACGTCTGTATTCCTCCGGGCGCCGCGACGGGATCCGACTCAAAAATCCTCGCGCATCTGCGCACGAACTTCGGACTCAGGACACTAGTTGAGCTTGCGCGTCGGAGGCTCGGACGGCACGGCCGCGAGCGCACGCGCCGGGCGCAGCGCGTCGCGACGGGCGAGCGCGCTGCGTCGCGTGCGCACCCGCTTCTGGCCGCCCTGCTTGCTCTCCAGCGACAGCTCGAAGCGCTCCTGCGTGAGCTCGATCGTCTGCTCCTGGCTGCCCTTCTTCTGCTCGGCGCCGCGCGGATGGCGCTGCTGGTAGCTGCCGTCCGCGCGCATCTCCCAGGCCGAGCGCTGATCGTCGCGCTGCAGCGCGAGCAGCCGGCGCAGCTCTTCGCGTAGCTCGGGCGGCTCGATCGGCACCAGCACCTCGACGCGGCTCTCCAGGTTGCGCGTCATCAGGTCCGCGGAGCCCAGGAAGAACTCCTCGTTGCCGCCGTTGTGGAAGCAGAACACGCGTGCGTGCTCGAGGAAGCGCCCGACGATGCTGATCACGCGCACGCTCTCGCTCAGCCCGGGCACGCCCGGCCGCAGCCGGCAGGTGTCGCGCACGAACAGATCGATCGGCACGCCTGCGATCGAGGCCCGGTACAGGGCGCGCACGATGTCCGGATCTTCGAGCGCGTTCATCTTCATCTCGATCGCGCTCGGCTTGCCCTCCTGCGCGAAGCGGGCCTCGCGCTCGATCTTCTCGATCAGCGCGGTCTTCATCGCGTGCGGCCCGAGCAACAACCGCTCGAAGCAGCGCTGCGCGGCCAGGCCCGTGGTCAGGTAGTTGAACAACTCGGTGGCGTCGCGGCCGATGTGCTCGTCGCAGGTGAACAGGCCGAAGTCCGTGTACAGGCGCGCCGTGCCGGCGTGGTAGTTGCCGGTGCCGATGTGCACGTAGCGCTTGAGCCCACCCGGATCTTGCCGCACCACCAGCGTGACCTTGGCGTGCGTCTTCAGGCCGACGATGCCGTACGTGACGTGGATGCCCGCGGCCTCCAGGCGCGATGCCCAGCGGATGTTCGCTTCCTCGTCGAAGCGCGCCTTCAGCTCTACCACCACCGCCACCTGCTTGCCGTTGCGCGCGGCCTCGACCAGGTGGTCGACGATCGCGGTCTCGGCGCTGGTGCGGTAGAGCGTCATCTTCACGGCGCGCACGCGCGGATCACTGGCCGCCTCGCGCAGGAAGCGCTCCACCGAGCTCGAGAACGAGTGGTACGGGTGGTACACGAGCAGCGAGCCGGCGTCGCGGATCGACTGGAAGATGTTCGGCGCGTCCGCGAGCAACGGATGGTCCACCGGGCGATGCGGACGGTCGTGCAGCTCCGGCACCGGCAGCGCGGACAGCTCCATCAGATCGCGCAGCGCGAGCATGCCGTCGACCTCCAGCACGTCGTCCGGATCGCTCAACTCCAGCTCTTGCGCGAGCTTCTCGCGGTGCGCGCGTTCCATACCTGCGCTGATCTCCAGCCGCACCACGGGCGCGAACTTGCGCTCGCGAAGCTCCGCTTCGATCATCTCCAGCAGATCGTCGGCCTGCTCTTCGTCCTTCTCGGCCACGGCATTTCGGGTGACTCGGAACAGCTCGCAGCTCTCGACCGCGGTGTCGGGGAACAGGAGGTCGAGGTGATGCGCGACGATGTCCTCGAGCAGCACGAAGGTGAGCGAGTCGCGCACGCGCACGAAGCGCGTGATGCCTCCGCCGAGCGGCAGCTTCACGCGCGACAGCACGGGGCTCGCGTCGCCGGGCGGCCGCACGCTGACCAGCAGGTTGAGCGAGAGGTTGGAGACGAATGGAAACGGGTGCGCCGGGTCGATCGACTGCGGCGTCACCAGCGGGAACACGTTGTCGACGTAGAACTGGCGCAACCACGCCTGGTCCGGCGCGCGCAGGTTGCCATAGCTCGCGATCTTGATCCCGCGATGGGACAACGCGCGCAGCAGTTTCGAGCGCGTTTCCTCGGCCTTCTCGCACATCTCACGGACGGCGACCCGGGACTCCTCGATCTGCTGCCGAGGTGTCCTGCCGTCCACCGTGAGCTCCAAAAGTCGCGCGCCGACCTGTTGTTTCAGGCCGCCGACGCGCTTCATGTGGAACTCGTCCAGGTTCGAGCCCACAATCGCGAGGAACTTGAGCCGCTCCAGCAACGGAGTGCGCTTGTCTTGCGCTTCGCTGAGCACGCGGTGGTTGAAGTTGAGCCAGGTCAGCTCACGATTGAGGAAGAACCCGGGGTGGCGCAGGTCCACGAGGGCGCGCGAGCCAGGCCGCTCCGCGTCTGCACCTTCTACGAGTGGTTCGTTGGCTGCGCTGGGCAGCTTTCCGAGTCCCTCACCTGCTGGCGTCCTTGCTGGCAGCATGGATAAATCGTCGGATAAGTCTGAAGGCACGATGCGCCCAAGCCCTCTCGTGTCCGTAGCGCGAGTTTGTCCTTAGCGCGAAGTTTGTGACGATTTGGGGGAGGTTTTGTGACAAGTGATATTCCGCCCGGCGCTCCCGTCGCAGCGGTCGACCTCGGGTCGAACAGCTTCCACATGGTCATCGCGCGCGTCGTGGACGGACACCTCAAGGTCCTCGACCGCATGCGCGAGCGGGTGCAGCTCGCGCGTGGCATCGACGGCGAGGGCGGCATCGCCGCGGATGCGGAGGCGCGCGCGCTGGCCTGTCTCAAGCGCTTCGGGCAACGGCTGGCCGAGACCCCGCGCAGCCAGGTGCGCGCGGTCGGCACCAACACCTTCCGGCGCGCCAAGAACAGGCGCACGTTCCTGCGCAAGTGCGAGCAGCAGCTCGGCCACGACATCGACGTGCTGCCGGGCAGCGAGGAGGCGCGCATCTTGTTCCGCGGCGTCACCCATGATCTGCCTTCGCTCGGCGGGCAGCGGCTGGTGGTCGACATCGGCGGCGGCAGCACGGAGCTGATCCTCGGCGCGGGCGAAGAAGCGCAGCGTATGGACAGCCTGCAGATGGGCTGCGTCACCTTCTCCGAGCGCTACTTCCCCGACGGCAAGATCACGCGCGAGCGCTTCCGCAAGGCGAGCATGGCGGCGCGGCTGGAGATCGAGCCGGTCGAGCGCATCTACCGCAGGGCGGACTTCATGGAGGCGATCGGGTCGTCCGGAACGATCAACGCGATCGAAGCGATGGTCCGCGCGCGCGACCCGGCGGCCACGGGCATCACGCCGAATGGCATCAAGGCGCTGCGCGACGCGGCGATCGAGCGCGGGCACATCGACAAGCTCGACTTTCCGGGCCTGAACCCCGAGCGCAAGACCGTGATCATGGGCGGCCTGGCGGTGCTGCACGGGGTGTTCAAGAGCATCGACATCGCGCGGCCGATGCGCGCGTCGCGCTCGGCGCTGCGTGAGGGGCTGTTGCTGGAGCTGGTCGGCGGCCTGGGCGCCGAAGACGTACGCGAGCGAACGGTCAGCCGCATGCAGGAGCGCTACGCGGTCGACCGCGATCAGGCGCGCCGCGTGGAGGACACGCTGCAGCAGATGGCGACCAACCTGAGCGCAGCCTGGCTGCTCGGCTCGCGCGAGTTCCGCATGCTGCGCTTCGCCGCGCGGCTGCACGAGGTCGGGCAGGTGCTGAGCTTCGGTGGCTACCATCGGCACGGCGCGTACATCGTGGCGAACTCGGACATGCCCGGCTTCAGCGAGCAGGCGCAGGCCTACATGGCCGCGCTGATCGAGGCCCACCGCCGCACGCTGGCGGAGGACAAGCTCGCACCGCTGCGCCAGATCGACGGCGAGCGCGCCGTGCGGCTGGCCGTGCTGCTGCGCCTGGCCGTCCGCATCAACCGCGGCCGCGCGCAGGTGCCCACGCCGCAGCCGATGCTGGTCGACAAGAGCCTGGTGCTCGAGTTCCCGCGCGGCTTCCTCGACAGCAACGCCATGACCCGCGGCGATCTCGAGGACGAGCAGGAGCTCCTGCGCGCCGCCGGAATCGAGATCGCCTTTCGCTAGTGTCCGGAGTCCGAAGTTCGTGCGCAGGTGCGTGCGAACTTCGGACTCAGGACACTAGCCGGCTGTCTCGACGCGTGCCACAGCTCGCGTCGGAGGTAGCGATGGCGGAGAAGGCAGCGAGCTCGTTCGCGAACGTCGAGGTGGTGGCGAAGGCGAACGTGTATTTCGACGGCAAGGTCGTCAGCCACACGGTCGTGTTCCCGGACGGCTCGAAGAAGACGCTCGGCCTGATCTTTCCAGGCTCCTTTCACTTCGGCACCGACCGCCCCGAGCTGATGCAGATCATCGCCGGCAGCTGCCGCGTACGCATCGATGGCGACTCCTGGAGGCCCTACGAAGCAGGCAGCGAGTTCCGCGTCGGCGCCAAGTCCGGCTTCGATATCGCGGTGGAATCCGGCATCGCCGAGTACATCTGCTCCTTCGAGTGAGCCTTCCTCGGCGCTCCCGCGCAGACGCACCGCGGAGTGAGCACGCAGCCGCGAAAATGGTGGATCGGCGGCCGCAGTAGCGAGACGCGATCGAGTAGTACTAGAGTCCAAGGCGCGCGTCGGTTTCGCGCGCGAAGGCAGGTGCGATGAGCCCCGAGATCCCGAGCGGCGGCCCCGTCAAAGCCTGGATCGAGCCCGATCGCTGGACCCTGGTGCGCGCCGAGCCGCTGCGCGCCCTGGTGTTCATCACCATCGCGGTCGTGTCGGCCGCGCTCGGCTTCTGGATCCACCCGGCGTTTTTGGTGATCACCGCCATCAGCCTCGTGCGCCATGCCGCCGCCGAGGCGAGCCTGCGCGAGCTGTTCCGCGATGGAATGCTGCACCCGGCGATCGTCGTCGCGCGCGGCCTGGTCGCGACCCTGGTGCGGCTCGATCAAGACGGCCGCCACCAGGATGCCGTCGTGATCAGCCGCATGCCGAAGCGCTGGGAGCAGCAGCTCCCGCCCTGGGGCGGCGAACGCTCGGCGATGGTGATCGCCGGCAACCCGCCCAAGCTCCGTCCGCTCAGCCCCGACTTCGCCGTGCGCGATCCGGACCGCGGCCAGCGCGCGATCGAGCGCATCCCGGACGCCCAGTGGAGCGCGCTCTCGCGCGCGGTGGCGCAGCTGCCGGCGTACGGCGAGGGCGTGTACCCGGTCGAGCTCGGCTCGACACCCTGGTACGGCACGGTGCGCGAGCTGGAGGTCGAGGGCTCGCTCCCCGCGCACGTCGAGGCGGATGGTAGCCACGCGTGGTGCGCGGGCCTGCCGCTGATCGAGAAGCCCACGATGGTCGACGCCGAGCGGGCGCAGGTCGCGCGCCGCCAGAGCCGCGCCTGGCGCAGCGCGCTCGCGATCGCGCTCGCGTTTGCCGCGCTCGTGACGGGGGCGTTGTGGCTCGAAGGTACGAGCTCGCTCGCGCTCTGGTGGCTCGCGTTCCTGGTGTTGCCGTTTGCGCTGAGTGGCGCGGTGTTGAACGTACGGCGCGCGCTCTCCCACGGGCGCGACCTGCGCGTGGGCCAGCTGTGGCGCTTCGCTGGCGCGGTGTCGGCGTTCGACAGCCTCGGCAGCGATCGCGATCTGGCGCAGCTCGCGCGCCGCGGTGTGCTCATGCCCGAGCCGGGCGTGGGCCAGGATCTCTCGGTGCTCGCCGACTCGCACCAGCTGCTGCACGCGAACGGCAAGTGGGCGCCACCCGACGTCACGCTGCACGTGCGCGAGATCGCCGCGCCGCCTGCCGAGCCGCCCAAGCTCGCGCTGCCGAGCGAGCTGCGCTCGGAGACGGCGAGCGCGCTGGACGTGGGGCGCCGCCGCTTCAGCACCGCGGAGCTGCAGGAGCTGGAGGCGCACGCCTTGCGCCTGCGCCGACCAGGCCTGGTGTTGTGGCTGCTGACGCCGCTCGGTGTGCTCGGCCTGTACTTGCTGCTCGAGCACGGCCTCGGCCTGCCGCCCCGCTTCGCGAGCGCGCCGTTCGCCGCGGGCATGTGGCTGTTTGCGCTGCAGGGCTTCGTGCGCCGGCTGCGCTTCGCCGCCCGTCTGCGCACGGACATCGAGCTCGGCTGGGTGGTAACGGTCGATCACGGCGAGCCCAACGCGGGCCTCGACGATCCGCAGCTACCCGCCTGCGGCGTCGAGAGCCTGTTACACGCCCGCCTGGACTGGACCGTCAACCGCCGTCCGGCGGCCTGGCGCCGCGTTTAGGAGCGCTTGCGTAGCCGCTCCACCGGGACGATCTGCTCGCTCGGGGAGGGAGCCTCCGGCTGGACCGTGACGTGCTCGATGCCGTACTTCTGGCGCACGCGGTCGCCCACGGCGCGCGCCACGTCCGTGCCGTGGCCGGCGCCGTCGAGCACCACGTGCACGGTCACTGCCGCGAAGCCGTCCGAGATCGACCACGCGTGCAGATCGTGCAAGTCGCTCACGCCGGCCGTCTCGCGGATGGTGTGCTCCAGCTCCGTCAGATCGATGCCGAGCGGAGCCGTCTCCATCAGCACGCTGCTCGTCTGCCGCAGCAAGCGCACCGCACCCATGCCGATCAACACCGAGATCGCGAGCGACGCCAGCGGATCGGCCAGCGGGAAGTCGAGGTAGATCACCGACAGCGCGGCCGCGATCGAGGCCACCGAGCCGAGCGCGTCCGAGAGCACGTGCGCGAGCGCCGCGCGCATGTTCGTGTTGTCGCTGGCGCCGCCGCCGCCGCCGAGCACCAGCGCTGCCACCAGGTTCACGCCCAGGCCGGTCACGGCGACCCACAGCATCGGGCCAGCCTGGATCTTCGGCGGATCGCCGAGCCGCTCCAGCGCCTCCACCACGATGCCCGCGCAGGTCGCGATCAGCAGCGCGCCGTTGGCGAGCGCGGCCAGGATCTCGGCGCGCCGGTAGCCGAACGTGTGCGTCCGCGTGCGCGGCCGTGCTGCGATGCGCTGGGCCGCGAGCGCCAGCACGAGCGCGCCGCTGTCCGTCAGCATGTGGCCCGCGTCCGACAGCAACGCCAGCGAGTGCGTCC
>DASUME010000973.1:0-3449 GCA_036277895.1 Polyangiales bacterium | reverse complement strand
AGCGTCCCACGCGCCACATCTGGCTGCGCGCGGTCGACAAGCTGCCCGACTCACAGGCCCTGCACTCGTACCTGCTCGCGTACGTCAGCGACTACTCGCTGGTGGGCAGCGCGCTGCTGCCGCACGGCGTCACCTGGTTCTCGCCCGGCATGCAGGTCGCGAGCCTCGATCACGCGATGTGGTTCCACCGCCCGTTCCGCATCGACGAGTGGCTGCTCTACGCGATCGAGTCGCCCAGCGCGAGCGGCGCCCGCGGCCTGGCGCGCGGCAGCTTCTACACCCAAGACGGCACGCTCGTCGCCACCTGCGCCCAGGAAGGCCTCACGCGCCAGCGTAAGGTCTAGCGTTGAAGCGTGCTGAGGAAGTCGCCGGCTTCCTTGATCGCGGCGTTCATCTCGCCCATCAGCGCGTCCACCTCGCGCTCCACCGTCGCCAGCTCCCCGCGGATGCTGGTCACGGCGCGCGCATTGAGCTGGTGCTTGAGCGCGAGCACCACGTCCCGGAACGCGTCCAGCACGGGCTCTACGCTGCGCTGTGCGCGCCGCATCGCCTGGATCATCGGCTTGTAGGCGCGCTTGGTCTCGGTCAGCTGGCGCTCGCTGGACGCGCGCAGGGCAGGGCTCTTGTACGCGCCGAGCTCGCCCTCCCACTCGTCGAACAGCGCCTCGGCGACGTCCTCGACGCCGTCGATCTTGTCCTTCAAGCGCTCGGAGCGCTTCTCGCTGTCCTCCAGGTCGCCACGCAGCGCGTCGTAGCGCTTCTCCAGCTCCCCGCCGTCGACGTGCACCGTCGCCCGGAAGCGCTCCAGCGCGTCGCGAAACTGCTGCTTCGTCTCCTCTTGCGCGTCGCGCGCGCCCTCCACACGCCGCGAGAGCAGGTCCCGCTTCGGGACCCCTACCTTCTCCAGCCCGGCGTAGTAGATCGAGCTGCAGCCACAGAGACTCACCACAAGCCAGACGGCCACCCAGCGCATGCGCACTAGGTAGCCGCCAAAGTCAGCCGTGTTCGAGCGCCCAGGGACGCGAGCCGTGGGACGCGCGTAGCGCGGGGCGGCCTGCGGGGTCCGTGGTCTTCTCGTTCTTGCCGTGGCTGTGGTTGTGGTCGCGCTTCACGAGCCGCGGCTCGTGCTGGCTGCGCTCGTTGCGCTCGCGCGCCTTGAAGTTGGTGTTGCCGCTCGCGAGGTGCGGCGTGCTGATCACGCGCGTGGACGCGACCTCGCAGGTGGGACAGGGCAACGGCTCGCTGTAGCGCGACAGCGGGTTCATCGCCTCGAAGATGCCGTGATCGGTGCACTCGTACTCGTAGACCGGCATCAGTCTGCCTTCGCCAGGTCGATGCCGGGTGGCACCATGATCGACGGTCCCTTGGCGTTGGGCTTGATGTCGAACGCGAAGATGTCGGTCGGCAGCGCGAGCGTGGCACAGGCGTTCGGGATGTCGACGATGCCGCTGATGCGTCCCTCGACCGGCGCCGTGCCGAGGATGGCGTACGCCTGCTCGCCGGTGTAGCCGAACTTCTTCATGTACTCGATCGCATTCAGGCAGGCCTGGCGATACGCGACGTGCACGTCGAGGTAGAACTGCTTGCCTTCCTCGTCGACGCTGATGCCCTCGAAGATGAGGTAGTTGGTGTAGTTCGGCTGCACGGGGCTGGGGCGGAAGATCGGGTTCTTGATTCCGTACATCGCCATGCCGTTCTTGATGACGTTGACGCGCAGGTCGAGGTAACCCGCCATCTCGATCGCGCCGCAGAACGTGATCTCGCCGTCGCCCTGCGAGAAGTGGATGTCGCCCATCGAGAGGCCGCCACCGCTCTGGTACACCGGGAAAAACACCTGCGAGCCCTTGGACAGGTTCTTGATGTCGCAGTTGCCGCCGTGCTCGCGCGGTGGGACCGTGCGTGCGCCGGTCAGCGCGGCTTCCTTGGCGGCGCTGCCCTTCATGCGGCCCAGGTGCGCGGTCTCCGCGAAGGGCAGGGTGGCGAGCGCCGGCACGCGCTCCGGGTTGGTGTTGAAGAGCTCCAGCTCGCGCTTGTTCCAGGTCTGCAGCAGCTCCTTGCTGGGCAGACAGCCGATCAGCCCCGGGTGCATGATGCCCGCGAACTCGACGCCCGGGATGTGGCGCGAGTTGGCGTACACGCCGCTGAAGTTCCAGCACGCCTTGCGCGCCTCCGGATAGTGCTCCGTGAGGAAGCCGCCGCCGTTCTCCTTGGCGAACAGACCGGTGAAGCCCCACTTGGATGCCTCGAGCACGCCGACGTCGAGGATGTCGACCACCAGCAAGTCGCCAGGCTCCGCGCCCTTCACGCCAACAGGACCACTCAGGTAGTGGACCTTGGTGAGGTCCACGATCTTGATGTCGGTGGCGGAGTCGTCGTTCTTGATCTGCCCGCCGGTCCAGTCGATGCACTCGATCCGGAACTCGTCGCCAGGGCTCACCCACGCGACCATGGGGATATCAGGATGCCAACGGTTGTGGATCGTGTCGTGGTCGGTCGCCGGCTTCGTGATATCTACCTTGATCAAGGTCTCCATGCGCGTCTCCTCAGTCAGATGGAAAGAAGTTGCTTCATCACCGCTTCGTCCGTGTCTTCCCGCTTGCTCTCGTGGATGATCTTCCCCTTGTTGACCACCATCACACGGTCCGCGGCCGCCAGTGCGAAGCTCAGCACCTGCTCGGAGACCAAGATGGTAAGACGCTTCTTCTCGCGGATCTCGCGCAGCACCACGGCGAGCTCCTTGATGATCGACGGCTGAATGCCCTCGGTCGGCTCGTCGAGCAGCAGCACCTTCGGCTTGGCAGCCAGCGCGCGCGCGATCACGAGTTGTTGTTGCTGGCCACCCGAGAGGTTGCCGGCGCGGCGATGACGCATCTCCTTGAGGACCGGAAACATCTCGTAGAGATCGTCCGGGACGTCTTCCCGGTCGGAGCGTAGGCCGGTCTTGATGTTCTCCTCCACAGTCAGGGTCGAGAACACCTGCCGACCTTGCGGCACGTAGGCGAGGCCCGCGGCGACGCGCTGGAACGGCGCCTTGCCGGTGAGCTCCTGCCCGCCGAGCTTCACGCTGCCGCCCTTGGTGGGAACGATGCCCATCGCCGCCTTCATGAACGTGGTCTTGCCCATGCCGTTGAGCCCCATGAGCGCGAGGATCTCGCCCTCCTGAGCCTCCAGCGACATGCCGTGGATGATCTCGCTCTGTCCGTAGTTGACGTGCAGGTCTTCGACCGCAAACAAGCTCATGAACGGCTCCCTTAGTGCCCGAGGTAGACTTCGATGACCTTCGGGTTGTTCTGCACGTCTTCCATCTTGCCTTCGGCCAGCAGCTTGCCCTGGTGGAGCACCGTGACCTTGTGGGCGATCTTCTTCACGAACTCCATGTCGTGCTCGACCACCACCACCGCGCGGTTCTCGCACAGCTTGTTGATCAGCGCGGCGGTCTGCTCGCGCTC
>DASUME010000972.1:0-11283 GCA_036277895.1 Polyangiales bacterium | reverse complement strand
GCTGGCGAGCAGCGCCAGTCGTGTCACGCGCTGCGGCTGCCTCGCGCACAGCCCAAGGGCGAGAAAACCGCCGTAGTCCATGCCGAACAGGTTGCACGCCGCGACGCCGAGCGCATCGAGCACGCGCGCCAGGCGCTCGACCTCGCTGTCGGTGTGCTCGTTCTTCGGCTGCTCCAGGAGCGCGCGCTGCATCCAGATGAACGCCAGCCGCGAGTCCTGCGCCTTCTCCTCGGCGATCTCCGCCACGCGGTGCATCATCGCCACGCGCTCGGTCGGATCACCCTGGTGACGCAGCTGCACCTCGTGCACACCGATCAGCTCGTTCCACGAGCCCTGCATGCGGTACAGCGGCTCCAGCACGTCGCCGATCTCGAGCGGAAGCTGGCCCTCGTTGAACAGCGACTCCAGCGAGCTCACCGCCGGCTGGTACTCGGGCGCCGCCGCCAGGATCTCGCGGTACTGCGCCACCGCGTCGCCCACGCGCGCGAGCCGCGTCTGCAGCACCTGGCCGAGCCGGTACTGCAGGTTCAGCACGTCGTCCGGCGTCGGCGCGACGTCGATTTCCTTGCGCAGTACGTCCGCCAGCTCCTGGTGCTGGCCGGTCTGCTCGTACAGCCGGTCCAGCGCCTCGAGCGCGTGCGCGTGCGCGGGGTCCGCGTCGACCACGAGCTTGTAGCGCTCGATCGCGGCCTCCACGTTCTCCTGCGAGATCTCGTAGATCTGCGCCGAGCGCAGCGCGAGGTCCACGTGGTTGCCGCTGGGGCGCAGCTGCTCGATCGCCTGATCGTAGAGCCGCGTCACGTCGCGCCAGCTGCCGAGCTGCTCGGCCAGGCGCTCCAGCGCCTCCTGGGTGTGCGGGTTGCCCGGGTCGAGCGGCACGCTGCGCCCATAGGCCTCGAACGCCGCCTGCGGGTTCTCCAGCTGCAGCTCGTGCAGCGAGGCGAGCCCGTGCAGCAGCTCCACCTTGCGCACCGGATCGCTCTCGTACTGCACGCGCACTTCGTTGACCGCGGCGAGCTTCTGCCACTCACCGAGCTGGCGATACACCGGCTCCAGCACCTCGGCCGCCGCCTGCGGCTCGCGCTTGCCCGCGATCATGCCCTCGAGGGCAGTCAGCGTGGGCTCGTGGTCCGGGGCGAGCTCCAGGATCTCGCGGAAGCCCTCGACCGCGCGCGCCGAGTCGTTCAGGCGCTGATCGAACAGCTCCGCGATGCGGTAGCGGAACGACACGGCCTCGTATGGATCGCCCGTGAGGTCGACCTCACGCTCGAGCACGCTGAGCAGCTCGGGCCAGTTCTCGGTCGCGAGGTAGAGCGCGTCGAGCCGCGCGATCGTCGCGCTATCGTCCGGGTCCACCTCGAGGATGCGGGCGTAGGTGTCGATCGCGCGCGCGTTGTCGCGCAGCTCGCGCTCGTACACGGCGCCCATCTCGGCCAGGATCGCCTTCTTTTCCTCGGCGCTGGTGACGATGTCCGCGCGCTTGCTGTACACGGCCAGCAGGTCTTCCCAGCGCTCCAGCTTCAGGTACAGGTCGATCAACTTGTCGAGCGACGTGGCGTCCTCGGAGTCGATCTCCAGCACCTGGCCGTGCACGCTGACCGCGCGCAGCGGCTGCTGCAGCACGTCTTCGTAGATCTGCGCCGCGCGCCACAGGTACTGCTTCTTCTCGTCGAGGTCCTGCAGCATCGCGCTCTTGACGAGGTACGTGCCGGCCAGGTCCTCGTAGCTGCCGGAGCCCTGGAACAGGCGCTCCAGCGAGCTGGCGGCTTCGACGTTCGAGGGGTCGATCTCGAGCACACGCCGGTAATGCGCGATCGCGCCCTCGGCGTCGTGCAGCATGTTCTCGCGCAGCTGCGCGGCCTTCACGTGCAGCTGCGCTGCCACGATCGGGTCCTGCACCAGCGCGACTTCACGCTCGTAGATGCGCGTCAGGCTCTGCGCATCGTCGGCGGCGATCGCCACGCGCTCCAGCTGCTGCTGCGTCGATTCGTTGCTGGGTTCTTCGCTCAGCGCGCGCGCGTACGTGGTCACCGCGCTCGGCAGGTCGTCGAGCGCCGTCTCGTAGAGCTCGGCGATCGTGTGCAGCAGCTGCACCTTCTGCTCGACCGAGCTGGAGTGACGTGCCTGGATCTCGTGCACGCCGATCAGCTTCTGGTACTCGCCAGCCTGCCGATACAGCGGCTCCAGGATGTCTGCGATCGCGAGCTCCTGCTCGGGCCGCTGCACCAGCCGCTCGAGCGCCTGGAGCGCGAACGTGTTGTCCGGCTCGTTCGCGAGCACCTCGCGGTAGATCTCGATCGCACCCTCGACCGCGCCCATGCGCGTCTCGCGCAGCGAGGCCAGGCGCAGCTGGTAGGCCGTCTGCTGCGTCGGATCTTCCGCGAGATCCAGTTGGCGCTGCACGTTGTCGGCCAGCTCGGTCCACATCGACTGCGACTCGTAGAGCTGATCGAGCGCGGCCAGCGCGCGGCCGCTCGCAGGATCGATCTCGAGGATCTCGCGGTAACGCGCGATCGCCTCCGCGGCCTCTCCGAGCTTCTCGCGGTGCACGTCCGCCATCTGGACGAGCAGCTGCTCCTTGATCGACGGGTCGGTGGTGAGCTCGGCCTTGCGGCGCAGCACGCTCAGCAGCTCCTGCCAGCGCCCGCGTACCCGGTACAGCTGCTCCAGCGCGTCGAGCACCTGCTCGTCGGCGGGATCACTCTCGAGGATGCGGTTGTAGCTCTTGACCGCGCCCTCCATGTCGCCGAGCTGCGTCGCGTAATGCTCGGCGGCCTTGAGGTAGAGCGAGCGCGAGAGCGCCTCGTCGGTCTCGGCCGCCGCCAACGCCACCACCAGCTCCACCAGCTCCGGGAACCGATCGAGCTCGAGCGCGAGCGCCTCGAGGTGCTCCATCGTGAACTCGTTGCTCGGCACCGCGCGCAGCGCGCGCTTGTAGGCGTCGAATGAGCGCGCCCCGTCGTCGAGCGGCCCGGCCGTCACCTCGCCGATGCGCGTCAGCAGCGCGTGCTGCTCCTCGCGATCGTCACTGCCCTTGACGAGCACCTCGAGCGCGCGCGCGAGCTCTTCCCAGCGCGAGCTCTGCTCGTACATCGGCGCGAGGATCTCGGCCGCGGGCTTGCCGTACTTGTCGTCGTCCAGCAGCGCCTCGAGCGCCTGCCGCGCGCCGGCGTGCTCGGGCACGATGGTCAGGATCTCGCGGTACAGATCGATCGCGTCCGTCGTGCTCTTGAGCTTCGTCTCCAGCACGCGCGCGAGCCGGAACTTCAGGTCCGCGAGCTCGTCGTGGCTGGGCGGCCCGAGATCGATGCGGCGCTGCAGCACCTGCGCGAGGTCGGCGAACTCGCCCTCCTCTTCGTACAGCCGCTCGAGCGCGCGGTACGCGTCCAGCTCGTCGTCGCCGTAGTCCTGCAGGATCTGCTTGTACTGATCGATCGCGTCGGACTTGAGGTTGAGCTCGCGCTCGCTCAGGCCTGCGATGTGGTACGCGAGCTGCCTGCGCTGCTCGGGATCGGTCTCGATCTCCTGACGCTTGCGATAGATCTCGAGCACGTCCTTGTAGCGGCCGGTCTGGCGATAGAGCGGCTCCAGCGCCTGCGCGGCCTTCATGTTGTCCGGCTCGGCGTCGTACACCGCGGCCAGCTGCTTGATCGCCTGATCGACCTTGCCCACGCGCGCCAGCAGCGAGCCCGCGCCGAGGCGCAGGTCCGTGACCGCTGCCAGATCCGCCGTGCCGCTGATCGCCTCTTCGTAGCCTGCCTCGAGCTTCTCGAAGCCGCCCGGCACCACCGCCGCCAGGCGCGCTGCGTCTTCACGCGTCAGCTCGCGCTCGGGCGCGAGCGAGAACGCCTCCAGGAACTTGGTGAACGCGGCCGGCGCGTCCTTGATGCGCTCCTCGTACAGCAAGCCGGTCTCGCGCAGCAGCACCAGGCGCTCTTCGAGATCTTCGATGTGCTTGAGGCGCACCTCGTACACGAGCGCGAGCCGCTTGGCGTCCTTGCCCTGCTCGTAGATCGGCGTCAGCGCCTCGGCCGCCGCCAGGTTCTCCGGGTCGAGCTCGAGCACCTTCTCGTACGACTTCGCGGCGCGGTCGGGCTTGTCCTTCTTCTCGGCCCACAGCCGCGCCACGCGCGACAACAGATCGATGCGCTCGGCGACCGGCACGTTGGCGTCGTCGCCCTCACGCTCGAACACGCGGATCAGCTCGTCCCACTTGTCCGTGGTCGCGTAGAACGCCTCCAGCGCGTCCCAGTCGCGCAGCGTGGCGTAGCGCTTCTTCAGCTGCTCCTGCGCGCGGCGCTCGTCTGGACGCAGCTCCAGGAGGCGCTGAAACGCGCGCACCGCGCCGCGGTCGTCGTTCAGCTTGTCGCCGTACAGACCACCGAGCTTGAGCAGCAGGTTGACGCGGTCGCCCTCGGCACCCGTGTGCTCGATCTGGCGCTCCAGCACCTCGGCCAGCTTGCCCCACTCGCGCGCGCGCTCGAACAGGCCACCGAGCGCCTCGATCGCCTTCGGGTTCGAGGGATCGTAATCGAGCACCTTCTGCCAGAGCTCGATGCTGATCTCGGGCTTGCGCAGCTTCTGCGTGGAGAGGTCCGCGATCTCGACGTAGCGGATCGGGCGGTCGAGCTCGTCCATCAGGTCGACCTCGATCCGCATCACGTCGACGAGCTTCTCCCAGTCGCGACGCTTCTCGTACATGTCCTTGAGCTTGCTGATCGCGTCGACGTCGCCGCGATCGAGCTCGAGCACACGCGCGTAGGCCTTGATCGCCTCCGCCTGGTTCGACGACTTCTCGACGTACAGCTCACCCGCGCGCCGGTAGCTCTCGATCTTCTGCGCGGGCTCCTTCACCAGCTCGGCCTTCGCGAGCAGGGTCTTGATCACGTCCGACCAGCGCTTCAGTCCTTCGAACTTGGCGAGGTTCTCGTCGAGCGTCTTGAGCTGGCTCTGTTCTTCTGCGCTCAACTCGTAGGAAGTCGAATCCGACACCGAGGCCTCCATCAAACACGCGCTGCCGCGCTGATGGGCGCGTGCAGTTCACGGGTATTCAGACGTGAGATTCCGTCCAACAAAACTCGGGACACGCAGCGGTGTAACGGCGCGCCTTGAGCACGCCAACCCGGGGCTATCGTATCCCGATCCATACGGACTCTACTGAGGAAAATCGCGGCTCGGGCGCACGCCTCCCGCACCCGCGCACCTACAGCGCCGGACGTCGGGCGCAGCTCTGTGCAAGCCGGCACCGAGATGCGTCAGGCTCGCGAGCAACGCTTCGAGTGTCTGAAGATCCAGCGCCTTGGCTCAAAAGCCTTCGGAGATCTCGCTCAGCTTGTCGCGCGCTGCCTTTTGGTAGTGCTCGGGCGCGTCGCCGGCCACGCTCAGGAACTTCTTGAGGTAGCGCTTGGCCTCCTCCTTGTTTCCGGCGAGCGCGTAGGTCCAACCGAGCGAGAACACGGCGTCGCGCATGCCGGGCGTGATCTTGAGTGCCTGTTGGAACTCACCCGTGGCCTGGTCGAACTTCTTCTGCTGCTGCAGGACCGTGCCGAGCAGGTTGTGAATCTTCGCCGCATCCTCGCTGCCGGGCTGGGCGACCTTGAGCGCTTCCTGGCACACCTGGACCGCCTGATCGAGGTAGCCGAGGTCGGCGTACAACCCACCGAGTGCGTTGTAGGCCGGCAGGAAGCTCGGGCCCTTCTCGATCGAGGCCGTGTAGTGCTTGAGCGCGCTCTGCTGGTCGTCGAGCTCCTCGTCGACCTGCGCGAGCTTGTAGTAGGCCTTGAACAGCCCCGGCTCGAGCTCGACCGTCTTGTCGAGCGCCTTCTTGGCGCCGCTCCAGTCCTTGAGCTCGATCAGCACCGTGCCGAGCTTCTCCTGGTAGGCCGCGTTCTGGGGCGCCACCGCGATCGCACGCGAGAGGTCCTCCTTCGCGGCGTCGTACTTGCGCATCTCCATGTGCACGACGGCCAGGTTGTAGAACGCCTGATCGTTGGAGCCGTCGACCACGGTGGCCTTCTGCAGCTCCTGCACCGCCTCCACGAACTGCTTCTGGGTGGCGAGCTGCACGCCGTTGTTCATGTGCGTCATCGACTCGACGTTGGCGCGCGAGCAACCGAGCAGTCCGAGCACGATGGCGAGTGTCAGCCTTGAGCGCATTTCTTCATTCCCCCGCGGTCAGTCCGCTGGTCGTACTGAGTACCAAAAGCAAAGGCCCCTGTTAAGGGGCCTTGCGCGTTTCATGTCACCCGATCAGTTCGCGTTTTCCAGAACGAACGGATAGGAGACGATCACGATGCCGCCGCCGTCCGGCGCTGGGAAGGTCCAGCGACGAACTGCCTGGGCGATGCAGTTCTCCGCGCGCGTCGCGCCGAGCGTCGAGCTCTCCACGTTCGCGGCCTGGACCGCACCCGAGGGCGAGACGATGAACTTGACCTGCACACGACCACCGAGGTCCGGGCGCGAGCTCAGCTCTTGCTCGTAGCAGAAGCGCACTTCGTTGATGTGGCGCTGAATGACGCGCCGGATGACTTCCTTCGAGAGCGAGCCGCGCACGTCGGCGTTGCCCGAACGAATCTGCGGGACCTTGGCGTCGCGGCCACGGAAGCCGCCCGCACCACGGCCGTAGCCGGAGCCCGAGCCACCACCGCCACCGTGGCCGATCGTGCCCACGTTGCCGAGGCCGATCGTGCCTTCGCCGGTACCGCCGCCGCCCCGACCGGTGCCGCGCAGACCGAGGCCGCCGAAGCCGAAGTTGTCGCCGATCTGATCGCCCATCAGCGCGCCCATCGCGCTCATCGGGTCGTAGCCGATCGCCGTCTCACCGCCGTACGGCGAGGTGGGCGAGTTCCACGCGCCCTGCGAGGCCGCGAGCACGCCGAGGATACCGGCGTTCTTCGCCTCTTCCTTGGCCGCGTTGCGCGCCATCTGCGGGTCGGTGTTGTCCGCCGGACCCTGGATCGCGTACTTGTTCTTGGTCTTCTGGGAAGATTCCTTGCCCATCTGACCTTCTTCATCCTTGTGGCGCTTGCCCTTGCCGCCCTCTTCATCGGGCGTGTCGGAGTTCTGCAGCCAGTCGGGCGTCTCTTCTTCCACCGTCTCCGGCGGCTCCATCAGGTACTTGGCCAGGCGCGCATCTTCGCTGAGCAAGTCGAGCGAGAGCGCCGAGCCACCGGGCGGCATGAAGTACATCATCGCCAGGAACAAGCCGTGCAGCGCGAAGGACGCCAGCGTCCACACCTGCTGCTTGAGGTTGACGCCGCCGCCCTGGCCGATGCCGACCGGCTTGCCGGCGTTCACCGGGCGCACGACGAAGGTCAGGCCACGGAACGCGACGCGACCGGTGGCACCGGGCGGGAGCGCGTACTGGTACGCGCCCGGCAGCTCGGAGCTCGGCTGCGCGCGGCCGCTCTGGATCAGGTCCTGGATGTTCATCCGATCGTTGCCGATCGTGATGTCGCCCGTGGCGCCCTGCGGGATCACGATCGCGCCGGTGCCGCCGCTCTCGACGACCACGGGCTGCTTCGCAGTGCCGAGCAGCTCGGCGCCGATCAGGTAGTCGGCCTCCGGGATGCCCTTCGCGTCGGTCGCCTCGCCGACGTAGTACGAGCGCACCGGGTTGAGGTGGTCGACCTTGAGCACCTCGTTGTCGCCCCACATGATCACGACTTCGAGCGCGCGATCACCGGTCTCGACTTCATCCGCGCTCGGCGCGGGGCCGCTCGCGACGATGCCGTAGCGAACCTGCTCCGGATCTTCGTAGTGGCCATGCCCATGCGAGCTGCCGGCATCGTGTCCGTGCGCGCCCGGGTAGCCACCCTCGTAGTCGCCGCCGGCCTCGTACGGGCCCGCGTCGTAGCCGACCGGCTCCGGCGTGGCGTACTGGTGCTCGATCGGCTCCTGCGCGGCCTGCACCGGCTGGGCGCCGAACGGGTTCTGGTTTCCGAACGGGTTGGGCTGCGAGCCCGTCTGGAACGGCGAAGGCGTCTGCCCCGGCGGCTGGCTGCCGAACGGGCTCGGCTGCGAGCCGGGCGGACGCGAGCCGAACGGATTCGGCTGCGAGCCCGTCTGGAACGACGCGGCCGGCTGCTGGCCCGGCGCGAACGAGCCGGGCTGACGACCGAAGCTGCCCTGCTGGGGCGCCTGCCCCGGCGGGATCGGCGCCTGAAAGCCATGCAGCGTGCCCTTGTGGGCCGCAGCTGGCGGCTTACGCGGCTGCTGCGCCGCGGGCTGCGGCGCGCGACCGAAGTCCGGTGCGCTCGCGCGAGGCTGCTGGTAGTGGCCCTGACCTGCGGAAGCTCCCTGCGGTGCGTAGCCACCTCCGGGCGGGATCGACGGATCGGCGTGCTCGGCCGCCATCGCGGCGAAGTCGACGCCCACGTGATCGCGGCTGACCGCCATCGTGGCTTCGTTGTCGTCGAAGCTCTCGGCTCCTTCGACATTCACGAAGATGCGCGTCTCGCCGATCGTGATCTCGTCGCCGCTCTGCAGCCGCGCCTTGTTGCTGCGCTGGCCATTGACGTAGGTGCCGGACGCCGAGCCGAGATCGATGATGTAGATCTCGTCCGGGCTCGTGACCTCGACCATCGCGTGCATGCGCGACGCGACTTCGTCTTCCAGGCGCAAGTGGCTCGAAGCCACCTTGCCGATCTTGATGATCGGTTCGGAGAAGGTCTCCGACCGCAGGTATTGATCCCCGCGGTAGATATCGAACTTGATCGGCACCCGAGAGTTTGACACCGCAGCCTCCGCAAAACTTGCAGCGCAACGCGCTGCCTACGTAACAACTTAAGAGACGAAATTCAGAGGTCTTCGATCGACTTGAGCATCTCCGGAATGAAGTGCTCTCGGATCTGAATCAACGACGCGCGGTTGCCGCGGCGACGAACGCTCAAGAGCTCGCCGTCCGGGCGGACCAAGTCACCACTGACCAGGTCGTCCTCGAAGTCGTAGGTCGTGGCGCCGGCCGCGGAACCGCCGCCGGCTGGCTTCGACTCTTCGTCCTGAGCCTGCGCCCCACCCGCGATGAGTGCGGCTGCAAACATTGCCACTGCTGCGAACTTCTTCATGGGTCGTCTCCTTCAAAGGGTTTCGCCCACCCGTACGACATCGCCGTATGGCATGGGTTCCCAAAATCTTGGACTGAATGCGAAGCGCTCGGAATTACTGCGGGTTCGCAGACTCGGACTGCTTCTGCATCTTCTCCATCTCAGCCATCGCGGCCATCGCCTCGATCGCGAGCTGGATGTTCTGCCGGCGGCCCGGGCGGCAGCTCTTCGAAGACTTGCGCTTCTTCTTCGCTTCGCTGCTGTCGCACTTGCGCTCGATGTCGTCGACGGTGCTCTTGTACTCGGTCTTGCCGGACGCGCGCTGCACGAACTGGTCGTAGTAGCTGACGGCCTGCTTCATGTCCGGCACGGAGCCCGACATGTAGTCCTGGTACAGGATGCCGAGGTTGAAGTAGGCCTCGGGCCGCGAGGCCTCGATGCCCTTGGCTTCCTCGTACTGCTTCTTGGCACCCTCGGCATCACCGAGGCCACGCAGCGCGGCGCCCAGTCCGACGTGCGCGTCGTAGTCCTTCGGCTTGAGCTCGACGGCCTTCGCGAACGCCTTCTTCGCGTCCTCGTAGCCGCGGAAGCTGAGCGTGATCTGTCCGAAGTTCATGTGCGCTTCGAAGTTGCTGCCGTCGAGCTGCGAGGCGCGCTCGAACATACGCAGCGCATCGAACACGTTCTGCTTCTTGACGTTGATCAAGCCCCAGGTGTTGTAGATGGGCGCGTAGTTCGGGTTGATCAGCTGCGCCTGACGGCAGACGACCGCCGCCAGATCGAGCATCTTGGCGTTGCCCTCGGCGCGCCCCACGAACAGCGCCGCCATCTGGTTGAACGCCGGCAGGTAGGTGGCGTCGATGGCGAGCGCGCGACGCAGGTTGTTGAGCGCGTCTTCGCTCTTGGCGCCGCTGCGCGCCATCTGCATCATCGCCAGGTTGACGTAGCCCTCGGTGCAGCGCGCATCGTCGCGCACCGCGCGCTCGAAGTTGGCGTAGGCGCCCGCTTCGTTGCCCTTCTTGAAGTCCTGGATGCCGAGACCCACGCGCGCGCCGCACAGCTTGCCGTTGATCTCGATCGCCGAGTTGTAGGCCTTGATCGCCTGCTCGCTCTTGCCGCAGCGGTCGAGCGCGAGGCCCGACATGTAGATCGCCTCGGCGAACTTGCCCTTCTGGGCTTTGTTCGCGCTCGCGAACTGGCCGCTGATGGACTCGCACTTGCTGCTGTCCCAGCCGCTCTTCTCGGCGCCCTCGAAGGCGGCGAGCGCCTCCTTCCAGTCCGCCTCGGCCTGCTTGCTGACGGCACCCGTCGAGCCGCTGCCGCCCGACTTCACCGAAGACGAGCCGCCGCCGCTCTTGCTACCGCCGCTCGACTCTTCCTGCTCATCGTCCACCGAGGTGGTGCTCTCCTCCTTGTTCTTGCTGCCGCAGCCAGCGGCGAACGAGAACGAGGCGGTGAGGGCCAGCACCGCAGCGCGGAAGGTGTTGTTACGCATCGTGGTCACGGATCCTGGGTTCTTGGTAAGGGTACGCATCAGGATCACTCCTCGTCTTCCTTGCCGCCGCCGAGCCGCGCAGCGACCGGGTCCGCGGCCTTCTGCTGCACGTAGTTCGGCGCGCCGCGGAGCTCCGCAGCGAGCGGGTAACGGCGCGGATCGAGGCGATTGAGCTCCTGCTCGCACTGCTGCGAGAACTCGTTGAACCAACGCACCTGCGTCGCGAGGTTCATGCAGAAGTCGAAGGCGCCCGTGGCCTTGACCACCCACGGCTGCGACTTCTCGTCGAGGCTGCCGAGGTAGATGTCCATCAGCTCCGGGTCCTTCTTGATCTCGTCGGGCACCGGCGCGTCGCGGAAGTCGTCGACGAAGGTGCGGTACATGACGCCGATGCGCTCGGCAGCAGCGATGTCCCACATCGGGGCCTTGAGCTCGCGGACCTTGCCGTAGGCACCTTCCGCGTTCGTCAGAGCCTTACCCTTCTCTTCGATCCACTTCACGAACGCTCCCTGCGCCCACTCGTTCACCTTCTTCATGTCCGCCTTGCCCTTGATCTCGGGGAAGGCGATCTTGGTGAACTTCGCGAACTCGATCTCGGCCAGGTACCAGAGCGCTTGCGCCACGGCCTGGCTGCCCTCGGCCACCATCTTCTGGGCCTTCTCCGCATCGCCGCCCGCGAGCTTCTCGATCGCCGCGGGGCCGCCGCTCTGCCAGAGCTTGGTCGCCGCCTTGAAGTACTTCTCG
>DASUME010000971.1:0-7089 GCA_036277895.1 Polyangiales bacterium | reverse complement strand
AGCAGAGGGGGTTCGGCGTGCCGCTTCGTGTGCTCGTGGTGGAAGACTCTCCGGGGATGCGTTCGTTCGTGCGGGCCACGCTGGAGGACGGCGGGTTTGCCGACGTCACCGAAGCGGCGAACGGCTTCGAGGCGCTGCGGCTGTTGCCGCGCGAACGTTGGGACCTGGTGGTGACCGACATCAACATGCCGGACATCCATGGCCTGGAGCTGCTCTCGTTCATGCGCAAGAGCGAGGCCCACGCCGTGACGCCGGTGATCATCGTCAGCACCGAGGCCGCGCAGCGCGACCGCGAGCGCGGCATGGCGCTCGGCGCGAACGCGTACCTCACCAAGCCCTTCGATCCCGAGGCGCTGCGTGCGACGGCACGGCGCGTGGTCGATGCACACCTGAAGCGCATCGACAGCAAGTAGTCGGCGCCAGGCGTCTGATCATTCGGGGGAGCGCGCGTGGCAGCAGGTGACGACGAGAGCGGGGTACGCGAGGAGTTCCTGTCGGAAGCGCAGGAAATCGTCGAGACCCTCTCGCGCGATTTGCTCTTGCTGGAGCAGAGCCAAAAGGACGGTCGCAGCGACCCGGACCTGCTGAACGACATCTTCCGCGCGGTGCACACGCTCAAGGGCCTGGCCGGCATGTTCGGCCTGCCCAGCCTGCAGACGCTGGCGCACACGCTGGAGAACCTGCTCGACGACCTGCGCCTCGGCCGCGTCGATCTCACGCAGGACACGCTCGACATCCTGTTCAACGGCATCGAGCGCATCCAGCGCATTCTCGCCAGCGACGACAGCGCCAGCACGCACGACATCTCCGATCTGGAGGAGTCGATCGATCGCGTCGCGGAGGCCGTGCCGGAGGGGCGCGATCCGCTCGCGGACTACGCGCTCGGCGAGAGTGTGCTCGGCGTGCTGACCGAGTACGAAGAGCACCGCCTGCGCCAGAACGTGCAGCAGGGCCTGCCGCTCTACCGGCTGCGCGTGAGCTTCGGCCTGTCGTCGATCGACACCGCGCTGGAGGAGCTCAAGACGCGCGCGCGTCCGCTCGCCGAGCTGATCACCTTCCTGCCCAGCATGGGCGGGGGCGACGAGGAAGTGATCGACCTCGAGGTGCTGCTCGCGAGCTCCCACGAGCTCGAGGTGCTGCGCGAGGCCCTGTGCACCGGCAACGCGGTGCTCGAGGCGGTCGCGCGGCGCGGGCGAGAAGGGCGCGGCCCGGCGGCGCTCATGCCGCCGAGCCCGGCGCGCGCCACCGAGCCCACGCGCGAGGAGCGTGCGACCGCCGAGCCGGCCACCACGCTCGCCAAGAGCACCGCACCCACCGCGGGCGTCGAGCGTGTGGGCGCCGATGCGCTCTCGCTGCGCTCGGTCGCCAACACCGTGCGCGTGAACATCCAGAAGCTCGACCACCTGATGAACGTGGTCGGCGAGCTGGCGATCGTGCGCAGCGCGGTCTCGCAGATCACCGAGCGCCTGCGCAGCCACCCGGAGCTGCGCTACCTGAGCACCGAGCTGCACCGCATCGCGCGCGGCTTCGAGCGCAACCTGACCGAGCTGCAGGACGGCATCCTCGACGTGCGCATGGTCCCGCTGGGCCAGGTGTTCGACAAGCTCGCGCGCGTGGTGCGCCAGGCCGCCCGCGACGCGCGCAAGGACATCCGGCTCGAGGTCAAGGGCAACGAGACCGAGGTCGACAAGCTGATCGTCGAGGAGCTCAGCGATCCGCTGATGCACCTGATCCGGAACGCGATCGATCACGGCATCGAGCACAGCGATCGCCGCAAGGAGCTCGGCAAGGGCACCCAGGGCGTGATCTCGCTGACCGCCTACCAGAAGGGCAACCACGTGGTGATCGAGGTCGCCGACGACGGCGCCGGCATGGATCCCGCGCGGCTCAAGAAGCGAGCGATCGAGAAGCGCATCATCAGCGAGGACGACGCGCGCGAGATGTCGCGCGACGACTTGCTGGGCCTGATCTTCGTGCCCGGCTTCAGCACCAGCGAGCAGATCACGGACCTGTCCGGCCGCGGCGTGGGCATGGACGTGGTGAAGACGAACATCAGCAAGCTGGGCGGCGTGATCGACGTGCGCAGCGAGGTCGGCAAGGGCACGGTCGTGCAGATCACGCTGCCGATCACGCTCGCGATCATCAGCGCGCTGGTGATCCGCGTGGGCGGCCAGACCTACGGCATCCCGCTGGCGAACGTGCAGGAGGCGCTGCTGCTGGACACGCGCGCGCTGCGCACGGTGGAGGGCCGCGAGGTGATGACGCTGCGCGGGGGCACGCTGCCGCTGTGCCGCTTGCGCGAGCTGTTTCGGCTCGGAGACACCCACTACGAGCAGGGGCGCCGCCAGTTCGTGGTCGTGTCGCAGCTCGGCGCGCGCCGGATCGGGCTCGTGGTGGACATGCTGCTCGGTCAGCAGGACATCGTGATCAAGGCGCTCGGTAAGAGCCTGCGCGGCGTGCGCGGCTTCGTGGGCGCCACCGACCTCGGTGATCAAGCGGTCACGCTGGTGCTCGATACGCCCGCCATCCTCGAAGAAGTGTTGGCGTCCGAGACCACACGCCGCGCGGAGATGTTGTCGTGAGCAAGCTGACCTCGATCCCCACGATGGTCCCGGGCGTGATGCGCGACGCCGACAAGGGGCGCAGTGACGACATCGTGTACGAGTACCTGGCGTTCAAGCTCGGCGGCGAGACCTACGCGCTGCCGCTCGCGGGCGTGCAAGAGATCTTGAAGCCGCCGCGCATCACCCGGGTGCCGCGCGCGGCGCACGAGATCCTCGGCATCGTCTCGGTGCGCGGTCGCGTCACCACGGTGATCGATCTGCGCCGTCGGCTGCGCGTGCCGGAGGGGCCGCTCGACAAGAACACGCGCGTGCTGCTGGTCGAGGCCGGTGACGAGGTGCTGGGCGTGTTGGTCGATGCCGTGCTGCAGGTCTATCGCCTGTACGAAGACGAGGTGGAGCTCGCCTCGGCCGTCGGTGGAGACATGAACGAGTACGTCTACGGCATCGGTCGCCCGCGTGCGGTGCGCACGCTCGGCCGCTCCACCAGCCAGGACCGCAACGACCCCAACGACATCCTGATCCTGCTGCAAGCGGAACCCCTGCTGCGCCGATGAAGAACACCGAGAACGGAGCTCGTTACCGCAACGACCAGGCCAAGAACCTGGTCAGCTTCCTGGTGGGCGAGGTGCGCTATGCGGTCGATATCCATCTCGTGCGCGAGATCGTGAACCCGCTGCCGATGGTGCCGCTGCCGCACGCGCCGGCCGAGGTGATGGGCGTCTCCGATCATCGCGGCAACGTGCTGCCGATCGTCGACCTGCGCGTGCGCTTCGGCTTGCCGCCCAGCGACAACACGCGCCGCACCAAGTGGATCATCGTGCGCGTGCCCGGTGGCGAGCAGCAGGTGGCGCTGGTGGTCGACGCGGTGACAGACGTGTTCGGGGCTGGACGCGACGATCAGCGTGCGGTGCCCGAGCTCGGCTCCGGCCGCGATCAGCGCGGCATCGCCCAGGTCTTTTCCCGCGATGGAACGCTGGTGTTCGTCGTCGATCCGAACACCGTCACGTCGGCCGCGCAGCAGATCGACCCCGAGACGATTCCGCCCTTGTTGAGGAGAGGCTCATGAGCATCGAACCGTTGCAGAAGGCGCTCGTGGACGCCGATGCGGAGACGCGTCGGAGAGCGGTCCTTCAGCTATCGATCATGCCCAAGGACCCGGCGCTGCCGGAGCTCTTGATGAGCGCGCTCGGCGACTCGGACTGGCGCGTGCGCAAGGAGGCGGCGCAGGTCGCGCTGCGCCGCGCACACGAGCTCGGCTTGATGGAGCCGCTGGTGCGCGCGCTGTGCCAGGGCGACAACGTGGGCCTGCGCAACGCCGCGCTCGACGTGCTTGAGGAGCTCGGCGAACAGGCGGCCCCGGCGCTGATCGCGGCGCTGCCGAACGCGCCCGAGCAGGCGCGCAAGTTCGTGATCGAGGCGCTCGGCGAGGCCGGCGGGCCGCTCGTGATCTACGAGCTCAAGCAGGCCGCCTGGTCCGAAGACGTCAACCTCGCGGGCGAGGCGATCGAAGCCCTCGCGCGCATCGGCGGCGCGGAGGCCGAGAGCGTGATCCGCTCGCGGCTGCATGCGGGCGATCCGTTCCTGCGCCTGGCCGCGCTCGAGGCGCTCAACCGGCTCGAGGCCAACATCGCCTGGGAAGAGCTGCAGCCGCTGCTCGACGATCGCATCCTGCGCCGGGTCGCGGTGGCCGCGCTCGGGCGCACCGGCCGCGCCGAGGCGCTCGACCCGCTGTTCGCGGCGCTCGAGGATCCGGCGCTGCACACGGTCGGCTCGGCGGCGGCGGCGCTGGCCAAGTTCACGCGCCCGTACAACCCACTGCGCGAGCGAACGCTGCAGCGGCTGCAGAAGCTCAACCTGCGCGCACGCACCAGCCTGGCCGCGCTGCTCGGCGGCGCGGGAGAGGTCGAGCTGCGACGTGCCGCGGCCGAGCTGCTCGCGTACGCCAAGGACACCACCGCGCTCGGCCAGATCATCGTGCAGCTGACGCTGGACGCGGCGGCGCCCGAGCAGCTCGACGCATTGCGCTACTGGGGCGAGGAGGCGGTGCAGCCGCTGGTCTTGTTGTCCGCCACCCTGGAAGCGCCCGAGGAGCGCGCGGTGGCGCTGGAGCTGGCCGCAGATCTGGTCGCGGTCTCGCCCATTCACACCGCGCCGCTCGGGCGGCTGGTACGCGACTCGCTGCGCCCGGCGCTGCACGATCACGATCCGGTGGTAGTCGCGGCGGCCGCGCGTAGCCTCGCGCCGTACGTGGAGGCGTCCGACGCGGAGACGCTCGTGCAGTGCGCCCTCTCGGCCGATCCGGAGGTCGCGCGCTCGGCTGCACGTTCGCTCGAGGTGCTGGTCGAGACGGAGCGCGACGCGGTGGAGCGTGCGCTCCACAAGGTCGAGGTCGAGGTCACGCAGGCCGCGGCGCTGGCGTCCGTGCTCGCGCTCCTGGGCGGGCCGGAGGCGCTCGAGCGGCTGCGCACGCTGCTCAGCGCCAACGAGCCGAACACGCGTCGCGCTGCGCTGCAAGCGCTCGGGCGCATCGGCGGCACGCGCGCGGCGGCCACGGTGGCGCTCGCGCTCGCGGATGAGAACAGTGAGGTGCAGGTCACGGCTGCGTACGTGCTCGGCCGGCTGCGCGACGAGCAGGGCGGCGTGCCAGGTGCCACCGAGCTGCTCCAGGCCGTGCACTCCGAGCACGCGCAGGTGCGGGCCTCGGTCGCACGGGCACTCGGTCACACCGGCCTGCAGCGCGCGGTCGAGCCGCTCACCGAGCTGCTGCGCGACCCGGATAGCGGCGTCGCGATCGCGGCGGTCGAGGCGCTCGGGCAGCTGGCGGGCGCACAGCTCGGCACGCGCCTTCGCGCGGCGCTCGTGCACCCCGATCGCGAGGTCGTGAAGGCGGCCCTGCGCGCGCTGACCAGCATCTCCGATCCGAGTGCGCCCGAGCAGCTGATCAACGCGCTCAACCACCAGGCCTGGGACGTGCGCCAGCTGGCCGCGGAGCTGATCGGCGAACGCAGCATCGAACGCGCGCGCCCGGCGCTGGCGGCGCAGCTCGCACGCGAGAGCGACGACCTGGCGCGCGGGGCTCTGCTCGAGGCGCTGCGCGCGCTGTCCGAGGAGGTCCGCTAGTGCCTCTGCTGTTCGACAGTGGGCCACGGATACGGCCCGAGGAGTTTCGGCTCCTGCGTGACCTGGTGAACGACTTCTGCGGGATTCGTTTCCCCGACGACATGCAGTTCGTCATGGAGCGCAAGCTCAAGGAGCGCCTGTCGCGGCTGGAGATCACGGACTTCGGCGAGTACTACCACTACCTGCGTTACCACCCGGACGCGCGCGCCGAGCTGGAGCGCGCGGTGGACGTGCTGACCACCAACGAGACCTACCTGTTCCGCGAGGAGTACCAGCTGCGCGCGTTTCAGCGTGAGGTGCTGCCGCTCTTGCACCGCCGCGGCGAGAAGAACCAGCGGCTCTCGATCTGGAGCGCCGGCTGCTCGACCGGCGAAGAGGTGTACACGATCGCGATCCTGATCCGCGAGTCCGGCATGTTCGACGGCTGGGACGTACGCGTGATCGGCAACGACATCTCACGCCGCGTGCTCACGGTCGCGCGCCGCGGCAGCTACGGTCCGTCCAGCTTCCGCAGCATGCCTGAGAGTTACCGCAGCTACTTCCTGGAGACCGCAGAGGGTCGCACGGTGCGCCCGGACATTCGCGCGATGTGCAGCTTCGCGCACCTCAACTTGCTCGATCAGGCGCGCTACAGTGTGGTCGGCACGGTGGACGCAATCTTTTGCCGCAACGTCCTGATCTACTTCGACACCGCATCGCGGCGGAAGGTGATCGAGGGCTTCTACGAGCGGCTGTCGCCAGGCGGCTTCCTGTTCCTGGGCCACAGCGAGTCGCTGCTCAACGTATCCACCGCATTCGAGCTCGTGCATCTGACCGCAGACCTCGTGTACCAGAAACCGCTGAGTGGCGTGGGCAAGGGCTCCGTGGCCGGGGAGTCTCGATGAGCAGTAAGTTGCGCGTGATGGTGGTCGACGACTCGGCGCTCAACCGGCGCACGATCGGCGACGTGCTCGGCGCGCTCGACGGCGTGGAGGTGGTGGGCAAGGCGGCGGACGGCGACGAAGCGCTGCGGCTCGCGCAGTCGCTCGCGCCCGATCTGATCACGCTCGATCTCGAGATGCCGCGCATGGACGGCTTCACGTTCTTGCGCTTGTTGATGGCGCGCCAGCCCACCGCGGTGATCGTGATCAGCGGCTCGGGCCGCGAGAGCGTGGGCCGCGCGATGGAGCTCGGCGCGGTGGACTGTGTGGCCAAGGGCCAGCGCGACGGTCCCGGCATCGAGCTGGAGCTGGCCGAGAAGGTCGCCGCGCTGCGTGCACAGAGCGTCGCCGGCCGGCCGCTGCTCAAGCGCCCGCTCCCGCAGCGCTTCCCCACGCGCACGCCGTTCGCTCCGGAGCGCCCCGCGCCGGTCGAGAAGATCGAGCGCGAGAAAGACGGCGCCGGCCTCACGCGGCTGGTCGTGATC
>DASUME010000970.1:0-5552 GCA_036277895.1 Polyangiales bacterium | reverse complement strand
AGTCGAAGCCGTGGCGCTGGTCGGCGCTGGTGACCCAGGCGTTCGCGAGCCCGAGCGCCGTGGTCGCGTACGCCGTCGCGTCCTCGCACCAGCCGTCGCTCGTCGTCGTCTCGCCGGGGAAGCCGGGGAACGACTTGAACTGGTGCATCACCTTCATCATCTGGTCGAAGCCCTTCGCGAAGCTCTCGAACTCGCCGGCGCCGTCGGGATCGCTGCCGCTCGGCGTGAAGATCTCGTTCGGGCGCGCGAAGCTCGCCTCCAGGTATGCCTCGGGCGTGCCGAATGGCTTGCCGTCGATGCCGTCGAGGTAGCGCTGGTCGTAGACCACCGGCACGAGCAGCGCGTTGTTGGTCGCGAGCTCGAAGCTTGCGCCGTCGAACGCCTCGTCGCGCGCGTCGTCGAGCTGGACCGCGGTGACCTCGTACTTGCCGGAGCCGAGCGCGTACTGCTTGCTGGCCTTGCTGAGGAACGGTCCGCCCGTGACGACCACCCGCGTGGTGCCCGGGCAGACGAGCGCGCTCTTGCTGCCGAGCGGCACGCCCTCGTAGTCGCGAAAGCGCTTGCTCGTGAGCTCGGGCGTGACCTTCACCATCGCGCCACCGCCGGTGTTCGTGAGCTCGAGCTCGAGCTCCAGCGCTTCCCCCTTCTTCGGCGTGCCGCGCACCGCCACGGCGGTGACGTCGAGCTTGGGAGTTCCCATCGTGCACGCGCTGGCCGCGTCGAGCGTCGGGGTCGCGTCCCGCGCGCTGGCATCGCGGCTGCCCGCGTCGAGAAATCCAGCTTCAGGCGAAGTCTCGCCAGGGTTTGTGCGTGCGTCGAGCTCTTCCCGGACAGGATCTGCATCGCCGCCGCACGCCGTCACCGTCAACCACAACACGCCCCACGCTCGCTTCATCACTCCTCCGGCACCAAGGATGCGCGAAGGCGCGAAAACGGCTCACCGAATCGTCACTGAACCGCCGCCGGATCCATCCACATGACCTCCCAGGCGTGTCCGTCGAGGTCGTAGAAGCTCCAGCCGTACATGAAGCCGTGGTCCTGCGGGTCCTCAGCCTTGGTGGCGCCGGCCTCCAGCGCCTTGTTGACCAGGTCGTCCACCTCGGCACGGCTCTCGGCCGAGATGCACAGGATCACTTCCTGGGCCTTCGACGTGTCGCAGATAGACCGCTTCTTCGCGAACGTCTGGAAGAAGGGCTCGGTCATCAGCATCACGTAGTTGTCGGGGCCCAAGATCATCGAGGCTGCCTGGTCGTTGCTGAACTGGGCGTTGAATTCGAACCCGAGCGCGTTGAAGAACGTGCGCGACTTGGGCAGGTCCTTGACGGCGATGTTGACGAACAGCTTGCGATTGGCCATGTGCGATTCTCCGTGCTGCTGGGTCTTACGAAGCAGAGACCCGGCGTGCCGTGAGAACTCATCGCTGTGCGGAGGAAAAAGCTCTGGCCGAGAAGCCGCCGTCGCTGCGCAGGCCGGCGCCGTGATGTAGCGGGCATCGGCGGGGTTCATGTCCGTGTCGACTGCACGACGGGATCGCCGCCCGCTTGCGCGCGGGCTAGCCTGTGCGCATGCAGATCGTGGTGATGGGAGTCTCGGGATCCGGCAAGAGTGTGGTCGGCGAGGCGCTCGCCGCGCGGCTCGGTGTGCCCTTCGTCGATGGGGACTCGCTGCACTCGGCGGAGAACGTGGCGAAGATGGCGTCGGGCACCGCGCTGACCGACGTCGACCGTGCGCCGTGGCTCGATGCGGTGGGTGCGTGGCTCGCGGCGCATCAGGGGGTGGTCGCCTGCTCCGCACTGCGGCGCACCTACCGCGATCGCCTGCGCGCGTTTGCGCCCGCTGCGCGTTTCGTGCAGCTGAACGTGGATCCACAGCTGCTGAAGGCGCGCCTCGACACGCGCCAACACCACTTCATGCCGAGCACGCTGCTGCGCTCGCAGCTGGCGATCTTCGAGCCGCTGGGCACCGACGAGAATGGTGTGGCAGTCGACAACACGGGCGGAACCCCCGAAGAAGTCGCCGCGCGCATCCCGGTTTAGATCTTTCGCGAGCCTCGCCCGTTCGAAGGGGGAGGAGGTCTCGCCATGCGTAGTTGGTCGCTCATCTCGTTCGTGTTCACGGTGTTGGCCCTGGTTTCGTGCGCTGCACCACCGCGCGCGGCGTCGCAGGCGCTGCGTAGCTCGGCGGGCAGCTACGAGCTGGAGGTGCTGGTGAACGGCGAGCCCGTGCGCACCTTCGCACACCGCGGTCAGACGTACGTGCTCGGCCAGGAGGGCGATCGCTACGTGCTGCGCATCCATAACCGCAGCGCGCGCCGCATCGAGGCCGTCGTCACCGTGGATGGCCTCGACGTGATCGACGGCGAGCAGGGAGACTTCGCCACCAAGCGCGGTTACCTCGTGCCCGCGTACGGCTCGGTCGACATCGAGGGCTGGCGCGTGAGCAACGAGCAGGCGGCGGCGTTCCGCTTCGCGCCGATCGGCGAGTCGTACGCGGCCAAGACCGGGCGTGCGCGCAACGTGGGTGTGATCGGCATGGCCGTGTTCCCGGAGCGTGTGATCGAGCGACCGCGTCCTCGTCCGGTTGCGCCGGTGCCGTACTACTACGAGCGCGAGTCGCGCGCCGCGGGCAGCGCGGACAAGTCTGCGCAAGTGGCACCGGCCGCGCCCGCTGCGGAAGAGGCGCGCGACGACGCGGCTCCCGCCAAGGGGTCCGTGCGCCGCGAGCGCTCGGGCCTGGGCACCGAGTACGGCGAGGCGCTCTACTCGCAGATCGAGCACGTCTCGTTCACGCGTGCGAACGCCACCCGGCCCGCCGTGCTGCTCGGCGCGCGCTACAACGACCGCCGAGGGCTGATCACGCTAGGCATCGACGTGGACGCGGGCTCCGACGTCGCGCTGCGCGAGTCCGCCTCGCCGTTTCCCGCGAGTGGGCACTACGCTCGCCCCCCGCGCGACTGGCGCGGTTACTGAGCTCCGTGCTCCAATCCCGGGCGTGCACTCGGACGAGGCGCTGATGTTGGCTTACCAGAAGGGCGACGCACGCGCGTTCGCCGAGCTCGTCGCGCGCCACGAGAAGCCGCTCTGGAACTTCCTGCGCCGCTTCACCTCCGACCCCACCAGTGCGGAAGACCTGCTGCAGGAGACCTTCATGCGCGTGGTCAAGAGCGCCGCGAGCTACCAGCCGAGCGCGCGCTTCCGCACCTGGCTCTACACGATCGCGCGCAACCTGTGCACCGATCACGCGCGCGGTCGCGTGCACCGCAAGGCGCAGTCGCTCGACGCGACCAGCCAGCGCGACAGCGACGCGCCGCGTATGACCGAGACGGTCTCGGGTGCGGACCCGGGCGGCGAGCAGCGTACGCTGGCGCGCGAGCTCGGGGTGCAGCTGGAGCGCGCGCTGGCGGCGCTGCCGGCGCTGCAGCGTGAGGTGTTCGTGATGCGCGAGGTGCTCGACCTGCCGTTCGCGGAGATCGCGCTCGCAGTGGACGCGAGCGAGGCCACGGTGAAGAGCCGCATGCGCTACGCGCTCGAGCGTATGCGCCTGGAGCTGGCGGGTGTGCACGAGCCGGCGGTCGAGGCGCGCGAGCCAAACGAGGTCGAGTCGTGAGCGAGGAGCAATTTCGCGAGCAGCTCGTCGACTACCTGTACGGGGAGCTCGATGGCGCGCAGCGCGCGGCGTTCGAGAAGGAGCTGGAGGCGCCGGAGCGACGTGCGGAGCTGGAGGCGATGCGCGCCACCTTGCGCACCGCTCGCACGGGCCTCGCGGCGCTGGACGAGGAGCCGCCCGCGCGCCTGCGCGGTGCGATCCTCGATGCCGAGCGCGCCTCTCGGAACGTGATCGCCCTCAAGCCGTGGTACCGGCGCGCGGGGACGATCACGCCGATGCTCGCAGCCGCGGCCGCGCTGACGTTCGCGGTGCTGGCGCCGCGTCGCGATGAGCAGCCGCGCCTCGAACCGCAGCCGCGCCTCGAGCAGGCACCGCCGCCGTTGCCCGCCGCGCCCGCGGTGGTGCCGCCGGCGGACGACGCGCCGGCCGAGAGCAAGGGCAAGCTCGAGGCGCGCGGTACCTCCGCGCGGGAGCGACACGTCGAGGCGCCCGCCGAGAAGGAGCGCGAGGCCCGACCGCCGCTGCGTGCGCCGCGGCCGGCGGAAGCGCGCAAGTCGGCGGCGGCGGACGAGCGCGCCGACGATTTTGGAGGCGGCTTCGCAGCACCGCCGGCCGGCTGGGGCAGCGGCGGCGGTGCGCTCGGTCGCGGGGCGGCGCGCGAGCGTGCGCTCGACAAGGCGGAGCCCGAAGCGGCCGAGGAATCCGTTGCGTCCGCACCTCCGCCCAGGGCTGCGGCGCCGGCTTCGCCGTCTCACAGCATGGCTTCGGAGCAGGCCGGCGGTCCGGCCAAGCGCAGCCAGGTCGTCTCGAAGCCGGGCGCCGAGCTCGCTTCCGGCCGCGACGCGGGCCAGCAGCGTGCGCCGGACGAGCTCGTGCAGCGCGCGCGGGAGCACGCCAGCGCGCACCGCTGGTCCGAGGCGGTGCTCGCATACCGCGAGCTGCTCCAGCGCTTCCCGAAGGACGAGCGTGCGGCCAGCTGGCGCAGCGAGCTCGGCAGCGCGTCGCGCGCCCTGACCGCGGTCCCGCTCGTGCCGTGATACGACTGCGTGACTTCGGCGGCGCGCGCGTGGATGCGCGCTACGCTCGGGGCACGATGAAGCGGCCCGAGCTGGCAGCGGTACTGGCGAAGCTGATCGCAGAGAGCGAGCGCACGCGCCTCGTCGCGCTCGACGCCATCGGCCAGGCCGTGGGCACGCATGCCATCTCCACGGACGAGATCGACGCGCTGTTCAGCGCGCTCGAGCAGCGCGGCCGCACCATCGCCTCGCCGATGGGGGGCAGCGCGGAGGGGGCGCTCAAGCGTGTGGTCGCGGCCGCGCGCGAGCTCAAGCGCGACGCGCCCCGGCGGCTCACGATCGAAGAGGTGGCGCAGCAAGCAGGGCTGACGCGCGAGCAGGTGATCTCCGCGCTCGCTCTGCTGCACATCATGCAGCGTTGACGCACGGCGTCGTCTGCGCGCTCACAGAACGCGGAAAGATCCTCCGGCCTCGCGCGTTGCGCCCTTGCTGGCGTGCCTCACAGGGCGCTGATTTTTCTTGTCGTACGCGCGCTCTCGGGTGGTAGACAAGGAGTCCCAGCCGAAGATCCAGTGCGCCGCGACGTCGTCGTGTGCCGCGCGAGTAGGAGGACGGACATGGCAGATCACGGACAGCGAGCGATCGTGATCGGTGGCAGCATCGCGGGCCTGCTCGCGGCGCGTGTGCTCCGTGAGCGATTCGCGCACGTGACTGTGATCGCAGGCGAAGCGCAGCGTGGACAGCAGGGCCTGCTGGCCGGCGGCCTGGCGGCGATCGAGACGCTCTTCCCCGGCTTCGCAGAGGCTGCGCGCTTCCGCGGTGCGCGCGTGTTCGACGTGGGGGAGTTTGCCCGCTGGAGCCTGGAGGGGGTCACGCTGCCGAGCATGACCACGGGCCTGCGCGGCTTGGTGAGCAGCGAGCTGGCGCCGC
>DASUME010000969.1:0-12284 GCA_036277895.1 Polyangiales bacterium | reverse complement strand
GGCGCTCACCGACCCCGCGAACGCGCGCCAGCAGGCCGCGCGCGGCACGTTCGATCCCGGCTACCTCAACTACACGATCGGCAAGCTGATGATCCGCAAGCTGCGCGAGGACTGGACGCGCAGTCGCGGCGGTCGCGCGGCGTACCGCGAGTTCCACGATCGACTGCTGTCGTTCGGGGGCCCGCCGCTGCCGCTGGTGCGCAAGGCGATGCTGGGCAACGACAGCCCGGCTCTTTAGAGCTTGCGGAAGTAGGCGTGGCCGAACTCGCCCGCGAACAGCACGGAGATGTGCTCGGGCTTGTCGGCCATGAACTTGTCGAACGCGGGCTTGACGCCGGGCTGCGCGTCCTCGGCGTCCGGCAGCTCCGAGTTGTCCGTGTAGTCGACGATCGAGCAGATCGCGCCGTGCGTCATGCGCGGATAGATGTGCGCCATCGCCTCGAGCAGCACCTGCTCGTGCTCGCGCGGATCGCCGCCCCAGCCGCAGTCGATGTGCGCGAAGCAGATCTCGTTGGGCAGCTCGTCGGGCATGGTGTCCTTGAACCAGCCCTTGTGGATCTCGGGCAGCGGCAGCCGGTGCTCGACGAAGTTCTGCTCCAGCACCTTCAGCGGCTCGGGCGTGTTCCAGAGCGGCGTGAACGAGTCGTACACGTGCAGCCGGCGATCGATGTTGTGCTCGCCCTCCAGCACCTTGCTGATCAGCACGGCGGTCTCACCGACGAACGTGCCGATCTCGACCAGGTCGCCGCGCACGTCGTGGGCGATCAGCTGGCTGATGAAGTGGTAGAGGTTGATGCGCTGCTCGACCGTCGACATGTAGCCGGTGGAGTAGGGCGCTCGCACGCGCGCGCTCTTGCCCAGCAGGCGCAGCGCACGGTTCGCCGCGCGCACGGGGCGCGAGCCATGGCGGCCGTCCCAGTCGAAGTGCCGCGTGATGAACGTGTTGTGCACACATCTACCGTGCGGGATCGGTGACGAGTGTGCCAGTACCTACACGTACCAAATGCGCAAACTTAGTTCATGTCTGTCCGTGCCGACATGCAGAATCACTGCGTAATCGGGGACCGTTCGCAGTCGAAGGTCAGCGTGATCGGCTCGCCGGTCTGCACGATCTCGAAGTCCGTGGGCAGGATCTTGTCGAGGTCTCGGGGACCGAGCAGCCCGTCCCACTTCGCGGTCGTGAAGCGGTCGCTCTGCCCGGTCAGCGCGATGTTTCCGCCGTCCGCGAGCACCATGCCGTACTGCTGCAGCGCGCGCGCGACGGTGCGGGCGCCCTCGTTCGGTAGCTTTGCGAGATCGAAGCCGCTCTTGAGGCGCCAGCGTGAGCCGTAGATCGGCGCGCTGGCAGGGCCGCTCGGTCCGCCCGCGTGGTTGCCAGGGTGCTGGTACGTCTTCGCGCGCATGCGGGCGTTGGGCAGGATGAAGCGGATCGCGTGATCGACGTGGCCCGCCTTCACCTCGTCCGCGCTGAACAGCAGCGGCGCGATCGGGAAGCCGGCGGCGTCCGCGCTCGAGCACTGTTCGCCGCGGCCCTCGGCGCCGTACACGCGCGCCATGTCCCAGACCACCGCGCAGCCGCCCTCGAACGTGTTGTCCTGGATGTTCGCGCGCCACATCTCGTACAGGCGCTGCTCGCTGCGCGAGACCACGATCAGGTGGCAGTCGCCGTCGTTGGTGCAGGCGTAGCCGTCTTCGCCCTCGAGTGCGCCGTTGGCCGGCACCGGGATCGGCGCGGGGTCGCAGTCGGGATCGTAGAACTCGTCGGTGGTCGTGAAGCTTCGCTTGGCAGTGTTCGCGTCCGCTTGCAGCACCTCGATCGTGAAGTCGATGCGCATCGAGCCGGTGCCCCAGCCGCCGTTGTCCTGGAGCCAGCTGGTGATCGCGTTCGAGTCGGGGTCGAGCGCTGCGGTGTCGATGCGCTGGTACATGAACGCGCCGTCGGGGAAGTAGCGGCCGCTGGAGGTCAGCGGCTGGCCGCTGTCGTTGGAGCTGACGCGGGCGTCCTGCGTCGTCGTCGGCTGTGCGTCTTGCTGCGCGTCGCTCGTGCTGCCGCCGTCGTTCTTCGCGGGGCTGGGTTCGTCGCCGTCATGCGAGCAAGCGGTGAGCAGGGCGGCGAGCAGGATGCGTTTGCGCATGCGGCGATGCTACCAGCGTCGGGCTTTGGCCTCGCTGCCGGCGCGCTTGCGGCGCACAACGACTCACGTCAGCAGGCAGACGATCGGCACGCCGACCACCAGCGAGACCAGCGTGGAGAATGCGCCGAAGCGCAGGTATTCCACGAAGCCCAGCTCGTAGTGCTGGCGCGCGCGCTCGGCGACGATCAGGTTCGCCACCGAACCGAGCAGCGTGAGGTTGCCGGCGACCGTGCTCACGAAGCCGAGCAACGCGAAGCCGCGCTCCGGATCGCCGAGCGCGTCCAGCAACGGTCCGGTCAACATCACCAGCGGTACGTTGGAGAACAGGTTGGAGCCGAGCAGCGTGTAGCCGCTGAACCAGGTCACGCCGCTGGCGGTGCGCAGCTGCAGGTGCGGGGCGGCGAGCTCCCACGCGCGCGCCGGAAGACCCGTGTTCGCGAACGCCGCCACCACCACGAACAGCGCGGCGAAGAACACGATAAGCGGCCAGTCGACGCGCTCGAAGCGGGGCTCCTTGCGCGTGAGTGCGATCAGCGCGACCACCCCCGCGAGCGTGGTGAACGCGAGGTGAAAGCCGCACGCGTAGCCCACGACCACCAGGCCCGCGACCAGCGCGGGCAGCGGGTGGACCGGCGTGCGCTCGTTGGGGTTTTGCACGCGTAGCGATTCTCCGAGCGCGCGACCGAAGATCACGTGCAGCAGCAGCGCGTTCGCGAGCAGGCAGGCGAGCGTGGCCGGGCCGCAGATCCGCAGGTACGCCAGGAAGTCGAGCGGACCCAGGCTGCCGATCAGGATGTTCTGCGGGTTGCCGACCAGCGTGGCCGCGCTGCCGATGTTCGAGCTGGTGGCGAGCGCGAGCAGGTACGGGCCGAGCGGCAGCCCGCGCTGCACGCAGACGGCGCACACGACGGGCGTCAGGAACAGGCAGACGGTGTCGTTGAGCAGCACGGCGCTCATCACGCCGGACACGAACACCAGCGCCGTCAGCAGCCCGCGTGGACCGATGCGCGAGGTGGTGGCGAGCTCCGCGAGGCGCGCGAACAGGCCTGCTTCTTCGAGGTACGTGCTGAGCACCATCAGCGCGATCAGCAACACCAGCGTGTTGCCGTCGATCGCCTCGTAGGCCTTGTCGGGCGCGAGCGCGCCGACGACGACCATCAGTACCGCACCCAACAACGCCGCAGCCGGCCGGCCGATCGGCATCAGCCGCATGTGCGGCCAGGCGATCAGCATGTACGTGAAGCTGAAGATGGCGGTCGCGACGGCGCTAGGCACTTCGCGTCAGGCGGGCGGCCGGCAGCAGATCCGTCAAGCGCACGGGCGCCGGCACGAGCACTTCTTCGTTGGTCAGGCCACTGGCCTCGTACGGCAGCTCCGCCGTGGGTACGCGCGGCAGCGGCTTGCGGTGCACCACCTTGAAGCCGAGCTTCTCGGCGTGCTTGAGCACGTCCATGAAGGCGTGGCTCACGTGCGCGCCGGCCTTCTGCGTGACCTCGTCCTCGGTGGGCAGGTCGAAGTCGTTGGCGCCGTAGCGCAGGCCCTCGAGCGCACCTTCGTTCTTGGTCAGCACGCTGGTGCGGATGTGCACGAAGTTGTCGAGGTAGAGCCGCGACACGGCCAGCCAGCGCAGGTACTCCTGGTTGCTGATCTCGTCGCCGCCGAGCTCGTTGTTGAACGCCTTGTACGTCCAGCACAGGAAGCTCGCGAGCTTGCCTCCGGTGCTGTCCTGGAACTCGCGCAGGCCCTTGAGGTGGTTGAGCCGCTCGTCGAGCGACTCGCCGAAGCCGATCACCATCGTGGCCGTGCTGCCGAGGTCGGCGTCGACGATCGCGCGCTGCGCCTTGTAGTAATCCCAGACCTTGTACTTGCCCGGGCTGTGGCGCTTGCGGAACGTCTCGTCCATCACCTCGGCGCCGCCGCCGGTGACCCAGCGCGTGCCCACGGCCTTCAAGATCTGCGCGGCCTCGGGGTACGAGATCTTCGCGATCTTGGAGGCGAACATGAACTCCGCGACGGTCATCTCGAAGAACTCGAGCGTGGGGTAGGCCGCGTGGATCTGCGCGAACAGCTGCGCGTAGTGGTGGATGTCGCAGTCGGGGTGGAAGCCCCCGTTGAAGCCGACCAGCGTGCCGCCGAGCTCGCGCAGGCGGTCGACTTTGGCGGCGACCTCGGGGAAGCCCAGCAGGTAGCCTTCCTTGTCGCCGGGCAGCCGGTAGAACGAACAGTAGTCGCACTTGGCGACGCACACGTTCGTGTAGTTCACGATCGCCATCACCAGGTACGTGGCCTCGTCCGGAGCGTGAAAGCGCGCGCGTACGGCGCTGGCCAGGCGGGCGAGATCGGGCATGGCCGCGTGCTCGAAGAGCCAGCGTGCATGCTCGACATCGAGCCGCTCGCGGGCGTTCACTCGGGCTTCAATCTCGGCCAACATGCGCCCTCCGGGTGTGGGGAATTGGGAGCCTAGCATCAACCCGGCGGAGCTGGTACGAACCCGCCCTATGGCGAATCCGACCGCAACCCTGAAGACCTCGCTGGGCGACATCGAGGTCGAGCTCTTCACCGACAAGATGCCCATCACCGCGGGCAACTTCATCAAGCTGGCCAAGGACGGCTTCTACGACGGCCTGCACTTCCACCGCGTGATCAACCGCTTCATGCTGCAGTTCGGCTGTCCGCACTCCAAGGATCCGAACAGCCCGCGCCAGGGCACCGGGGACTCGCCTTACGGTCGCATCAAGGACGAGCACCCGGACAACGCCAAGCTCTCCAACGAGCCGTTCACGCTCTCGATGGCGAACGCGGGCCCCAACAGCGGGTCGTCGCAGTTCTTCATCAACACCGTGCACAACGCCTACCTCGACTTCTTCACGCCCGGCGCGAGCAAGCACCCGGTGTTCGGCAAGGTCACGGCCGGCACGGACGTGGTGAAGAAGATCGAGTCCACGCCCACCGACGGTCGCGATCGCCCCACGACGCCGGTCCAGGTGATCAGCGTCACCGTTCACGAATAAGTCGATCCGTCGTTCTCGCGGCTTCGCGGGGAGGTCACGCGACCTGCCGGCCAAGCCGGCTGGGTCCCACCCTACCGCGAGGTTCGCTTCGCTCACGCAGTTCTTCGCGTCAAGCGGTCCACCAAGCCGGTGTTGCGCTCGCTGCGCTGCTGGATGGCGGCGCGTAGCGAGGCTTCGCTGCTGTACAGGCTCACCGCGCTCTTCGCGCGCGTGATCGCGGTGTAGAGCAGCTCGCGCGAGAGCAGGCGCGAGGGCCGCTCGGGCAGCACGATCGCCACGCGATCGAACTCCGAGCCCTGGCTCTTGTGCACCGTCATCGCGTACGCGCTCTCGTGCGTCGGCAGCCGCGCGAGCGAGACGTCACGCCGCGCCTCGCCTTCGCGGAAGGCCGCGATCAGCTCGCGCTTGCGGCCGTTCACCAGGCTGTGCAGCACACCCACGTCACCGTTGAACAGCTGCGTGGCATAGTCGTTCTGCGTGATGATGATCGGGCGCCCGGCGTAGTTGGTGCCGCGGTCAGGCCCGAGCGCGCGCGACAGCAGCGGGTTGAGCTGCTCCACGCTGGCCGGGCCGCTGCGGTGTGCGCTCAGCACGCGAAAGCGATCGAGCGCCTGCAGGCGCGCCTCGACGTCGCCGTTGCGCAGCCCCGCGTAGGTCGCGCGCGCTTCCTGCTCGAGGGCGCGTCCGAGCTCGTGCGGCCGTGGGCTGGCGCCGAACGAGACGTCCGGGTGACCGGCGCGCAGGACCTCGAGCGCCTCCTCCGGCGATTGTTTGTGCACCGCGCGCGCGAGGGCGGCGATGCCGCTGTGCTCGGGGTAGCGGTAGCTGACGGTCAGTCGGCTGACGGCCTGGCCGAGCGAGCCCTGCTCGGCCGCCCGGCAGATGTCGAACAACACGCCGCCGGCCTCCACCGACGCGAGCTGATCGGGATCGCCGAGCAGGATCACGCGCGCGTGCCCGGGCACCGCGCTGAGCAGACGACGCATCAAGGCGAGGTCGACCATCGACGCCTCGTCGAGCAGCAGCACGTCGCAGTCGAGCGGGCGCTCGGGTCCGTGGCGAAAGCGCGCGAGCGAGCCGTCGAGCGGACCCAGCGCGCGATGCACGGTGGAGGCCTTGCTCGCGATCGCCTGCTTCACGGCGTCTTCGACGGGCAACGCGTCGCGGGCGCGCTCGATCGCTTCGGTCAAGCGCTGGGCAGCCTTGCCGGTGGGCGCGACCAGGAGCGTACGCGGAGGCGGTCGCTGCGCTCGGAGCGCGTCGTCGACCAACAGCGCGAGCAGCTTGACCACGGTGCTGGTCTTGCCGGTGCCGGGGCCGCCGACGATCACGCTGAAGCGCTGCCGGCGCGCGTTGAGCGCGGCGTCGCGCTGCTTGTCGAGCACGCTGGGAAAGAGGACCGAGGCCAGCTCGCTGGGAGCCGCCTCGGTGCTGCCCAACATCCCGCGAATCAGCGCGGCCAGCGCACGCTCGTGATCGTGGTAACGCGCGAGGTAGAGGCGCTGTTGCGCGTCGAGCACCAGCGGGCCGGCTTCCCCCGTCAGCGGCGTCAGCGCGCGCAGCCAGGTCTCCAGCGCGGGAAAGCGCGGCGCGTCCGGAGCGTCGAAGATCGGCGTGCCGGCGAGCGCGGGCAGGTTCGCGCAGGTGTGTCCTCGCTGCACCTCGCGGCTCGCCAGCGCCACGGCCAACAGCAGTGCAGGGTGCTCGTCCTTCGCGAGTCGGCACAAGCTGCGCGCGAGCTCCACGTCGAGCATCGAGAACGCGCTCTCGGCTTCGAGCTGGTCGAGGTTCATGAGGCCTCCGGGCGCAGCGCACGGTCGAGCTCTTCGATCAGGCCGCGCGGCGGACGATCGAAGTACACGCCCGTGCGCAGCGCGTGCGCGGGCGCCATGCCGCGCAGGAACAGGTAGTACACGCCGCCGAAGTGCTGCTCGTACTGGTAGCCCGGCAGCCGCTGCGCGAGGTGGCGATGCAGCGCCACCGCGTACAGGTGGTACTGCAGGTAGTAGTGGTGGTGCGCCATCGCTTCGGCGAGCTGCTTGTCGCCGTAGTCTTCCGGGCGCGGCCCGAGCCAGTTCGACTTGTAGTCGACGATGAAGTAGCGGCCCTCGTGGCGGAACACGAGATCGATGAAGCCGCGCAAGTAGCCGTGCAGCTCGTCGAAGCCGAGCTCCTTGACGTACTTTGCGTAGGCCGGATAGGCGCGCGGCGCGTCGTGGTTGCGGAACGCGCGCTCCAGCGTGCGCGGCGAGAGCATACGCTCGACCGGAAACACGAACTCCATCTCGTCGACCCGCGACGCGCGCTCGAGGCGATTCAACGTGAGGTTCGAGGAGAGCGGCGTCGCGAGCATCTCGTCGAGCCCACGCGTGAGGCTGTCGACCAGCTCCAGCGGGTATCCGCGCGCGCGCACGAAGCGCTCGACCACCAGGGCCAGCGCGTCTGGGCCCGCGCTGAAGTCGGCGTGCTCCAGGACCTCGTGCACCAGCTGGCCCGCGACCGTGCCGCGCGGGAAGCTGCCGAGCGTCAGCGTGGACACCGGCTCCTGCTCGTCGCTCGGTGGCTGCGCGGGGGTGGCGTCGCGGTCGATGCCTTGCTCGCTGGCGACGGTGCGCTCGCGCGCGATCAACGCCGAGAAGCTCGCCACGCGGTAGCTCTGGTCGAGCGCACGCTGCACCTTGCGCGCGCCGGTATTGACCTGCGGCGCCTTGCCCACGTAAGCCGGGCTGGGGCGCAGCGCGAGGTTGCGCATCGTGGGCAGCTGCAGGCGCTGGTCCTTCGTGAGCGCCTCGACGTTCTTGATGATGAGGTCGCGATCGCCACCGCCGAACAGCGTGTAGGCGAGCGCCGACTTCGCGAAGCCTTTGTGCTGCGGGATCACGAGCGTGACGCGGTGCTTCGCGCGCGTGAGGCCGACGTACAGCAAGCGCAGCGCCTCCTGCACCGTCTCGACCTCGGCGATCTTGACGTGGTCCTTGAGCTGCTCGCTGCCGAGGTCGAGCGTGAGTGCGTCGCACGCCGAGGGATCGTGGAAGCGCGGCAGCTTCTTCTCGGCCGGAAACAGCTCGGCGGCGGTCCACGAGAAAGGCAGGTAGACGATCGGGTACTCCAGGCCCTTGCTCTTGTGGATCGTGGTCAGCTGCACGGCGTCTTCGTTGCTCTCCAGGCGCAGCTCGTGCGCGTCGCCCACCAGCTCGGTGCGCATCGCCTGATCCTGCTGCACCAGCGCCAGCCAGCGCAGCAAGCCGAGCGGGCCGAGGCGCTGGCTGGCGCTCGCCTCCGCGAGCAGCTCCACCAGGTGCCACAGGTTCGTGATCCGGCGTGTGCCGTCGGGGCGCTCCAGCAGCCGCCGCTCGACGTCGTACAGCTCGCTCAGGCTGCGGACGGCCTGCACGAAGCCGCGCGCGAGCCACAGCTCGTGCAGGCGTGCGAAGTGAGTGCGGTGCTCTTCCCAGAGTGCATCCTTGGCCTCCAGCGCCAGGATGTACGCGGCGTCGAAGCCGCCGTAGATCGAGGACAGAAACGAGCGCAGCGCGCGCGCGTCGGCCGGGTGGGCGAGGGCGTGCAGGGCGCGCTCCAGCTGCGCCACGTCGTCGCTGTCGAGCACGCTCGCATCACCCGAGAGCACGCTCGGGATGCGGCGCGCCGCGAGCGCTTGCTGCACCATCGCAGCCTGCTTGTTCTTGCGCGTGAGCACCGCGATGTCGCGCGCTGCCAAGGGGCGCGTGCGCGAGCCGTCCTGGAGCTGTGCGCCGGACGCGAGCAGCGCGGCGATGTCGCTCGCCACATGCTCGGCCAGCTGCCGCTCGAGCGCGTCGGCACCCGCGGCAGGCTCGGCGAGGAACGCGATGTCGAACGGCCGGCGCTCGGCCACGTGCAGCCGATCTCTCTGCGCCGCGCGCACCGGCTGGTAGTCGATCTCGGGCAGCGCGAACGGCAGCGTCACCTTCGCGTACAGCGCGTTCAGCGCGTCGATCAGCGCCGGGTCCGAGCGCCAGTTGGTGTCCAGGGTGTAGACGTGCTCGCCCGCTTCTTCGCGGGCGGCGAGGTAGGCCGACACGTCCGCACCGCGGAAGCCGTAGATCGCCTGCTTGGGGTCGCCGATCAACAGCAGCGGCGTCTGCCCGTCCGCGAACACGCGGCGGAAGATGCGGTACTGCAAAGGGTCGGTGTCCTGGAACTCGTCGACCAGGGCGGCCTTGTACTTCTGGCGCAGGCGCTCGACGAGCAGCGGGCCACTCGGACCTTCGAGGGCGCGATCGAGATCGGAGAGCAGGGCATCGAAGGTGCGCACCCGCGACTCGCGCGCGCGGCGGTCGAGCTCATGCTGCACGTAGTCGACGAAGCCGCGCCGAAAGCCGAGCGTGAGGCTGCGCTCGGCCTCCACGCGCGCGCAGGCGTGCGTGTACAGCTCCTCGGCCGCGTCGAGGAACGGATGATCGGGCAGCGCGCCCTTGGCCTTCTTGAGCGCACCGCTGCGCGTGAAGTTCAGGAAGCTGGCCTTGTCGCGGAAATCGACCGGCACACCGGCCCGCAGCAGTTCGTGCGCGGTGTCGCTCCACTTGTCCGCGTTGCTGCCCACGCCCTTCAGGCCCCGAACGATCTCGGTCACCGTCGCACGATGGTCTGCCCACAACGCGCGGCAGTGCGCGAGCGCCTTGCGGTACGCCTCGTGATCACTCGCCGCCTCGTCGACCTGCGCGGGCAGCACGCGCAGCTCACGGCCTCCCACGCGCGCGGCCAGCTCGCGCAGGCTCGACGGCTCGTTCAAGAGTGCGCTCGCACGCTCGGCGGGCGCCGCGTACAGCTCGCGCATGAAGTAGTCGTCCGCGATCTCCTCCAGCAAGGGCGCCGCATGCGCGAGCAGCTGCGCGTCGAACGCCGATCCGCTCTCGAACGCGAGCTCGCCGAGCACACGCTGGCAGAAGCCATGGATCGTCAGCACCGGCGCCTCGTCCACTCCCGCCAGCGCGCGCTCCAGCCGCTCGCTCAGGTCCGGCCGGTTCGCACACAGCCGCACCAACAGCGCATCGTCCGAGGGCTCACCACGCGCGATCAGCAACGCGGCCGCGAGCCTCTTGCGGATGCGGTCGCGCAGCTCTGCGGTCGCCGCGCGCGTGTAGGTCACGACCAGGATCTGGTCGATCGTCAGCTCGCCCTCGACCAGCAAGCGCAGGAACAGGCTGGTGATGGTGTACGTCTTGCCGGTGCCCGCGCTGGCCTCGACCACCGCGGTGCCCTGCAGCGGCAGCGTCTCCGGATCGAGCGTCTTCACGGCGCCTCCGGCGGCTCGTCGACGCGGGCGCGCTCTCCGCCTGCAAGGAAAGCATGGAGAGGCGTGAACACGCGCTCGGCCAGCTCCGCGAACGACAGCTGCTGCGTGCCGTCACTCGCGAACAGCCGCTCGGGATGGTCGAGCTGGTCGCCGCTCCACACCTGCGTGACGTGGGGATCCTCGCGTGCACCGAGCCCGGATGCGTCGGGCCGCAGCTTCGCTGCCGCGGCCGCCAGGGCGGCGTCCGGACCTTCCGATAGCTTGCGCGCGTACTCGGACGACGCGTCCGGGAAGAACGGCAGCGGCATACGCTGCCCGAGCACGTACAGCGAGATCAGCTCCGCCAACAGCGCATGCGCGCGTGCACTCGGAACGGCCTGAAAGCGCTCCACGCGCGCGCCCTTCTTCTCGTCGCGTCCCACCAGCGTGGTCACGGTGGGCTCGCCGCTCGCGCACAGCGCGAGGTGCTCAATCCAGCCGCTCAGCAGCCGCTTCGGGCTGAGCTTGCCCACCGTGCGCACCACGCGCGCTTCACGCTCCAGCCCGCGCAGCGGCCCGGTCAAGCGCGCGCCGGGGAACTCGAGCGCGATCCGGCGCTCGGGCAGCGCCTCTCCACGCGGGTGCGCCTCGACGATCTCCTGCACCTGCTCCTCGATCTTCACCAGCTGGGCCGCGCCGACGCTGCCCGGTGCGAGCTTGCCCTGCTTGCGCAACAGGCGCGCGCGGTCGTGCTCGTGGTGCGTGTCGTGCCGCGAGAGCACGTCGTCGGCGAGCTTGTAGCGATCGAGCGCATCGAGCGCGAGCGGCTCGCGGTCGTCGATCGCATCGAGCTCGCGCGGAAAGTAGATGCTGAGCCGCTCGTGCAAGAACAGCTCCTGCGGGTGCCGGAAGAAGCGCGTGAGTGCGTCGAGCGCGAGCTCGAGCGTGCCTTCGCTGGCGGGCAAGGGGGCGGGCGCGAACGCCTCGCAGGGCCGCGTGCCGCCCTGCGCGCGCGCCGCGGCCTCCGCCCTCGCGTCGTAGGAAAAGAACACGCTCTGCTCGCCGCGCTGGAAGTAGCGCGCATCGAAGCGGTGCAGCGCGTGCTCGTGCCGCAGCACCATCGAGGGTGTGCCCTCGAAGCCGAGGCTGAGCGTGTGGTCGTCGTCCGCGAACACGAAGTGTTGATCACAGAGCCGGAGCAGCTGATCGACCAACACCGACGCCGGGCGCTCGCTGCCGTCCTGCGCGCTGCGCCCCACGTAGCTCACGTGCAGCGCATCGCGCGCGGAGAGCAGCGCCTCCAGGAACAGCTGCCGATCGTCGTCGCGCAGGCTGCGATCACCCGGGCGCGGTTGCTCGGCGATCAAGTCGAAGCTGGAGCGCGCGACCGTGCGCGGGAACGACTCGTCGTCCATGCCGAGCAGGCACACCACCCGGAACGGGATCGCGCGCATCGGCACCGGCTCGCAGAACGTCACGCCGCCGGCCAGGAAGCCCACGTTCGCGCGCCCGCGGTCGAGCCGCTGCTCCAGCAAGCGCCGCAAGCTCGCGAGCGTGATCGGCCGCGTGAAGCCGGCCCGCGTGGCCTCCTCTCCGAGCTCGGCCAGCGCCCCGCGCAGCGCGTGGTGCTCGATGCCGAGCTCGTCCTCGTCCGACAGCACGCGCGCGATCAAGCTCGAGAGCAGCAGCGCGTACTCCGCCGGTGGGCGCTCGGTGCGCAGCTCGCGAGCAGCCGCGAACAACGTCTCCAAGAAGCGCGCGAGCTTGCCGAGCAGCAGCGCCTGCTGGCCCTCGATCTCGGAGTACGGCAGCACCTCGAACGCCTCGCGCTGCTCGCCGTCCGCGAACACGAAGTGTTGATCACAGAGCCGGAGCAGCTGATCG
>DASUME010000968.1:0-5119 GCA_036277895.1 Polyangiales bacterium | reverse complement strand
GACTCGGCGAGCGGCGTGGGGAAGGTGGTGCGGAAGCCGTGCACCACGTCGAACGAGAACAGCAGCGGGATCTTCATCCGCGAGCCCTCGAGCGCGATCTTCTGCAGCCGGCGGGTGGTCTCTGCGCCGTAGGCGCCGATGAACGAGCCCACGCGTCCGTGGCGGATGTCGTCGTCGCTGCCGTTCTTCACCTGCGGCCCGGTGGGCGTCTGCTGGGCGCCCCACTGGGTGAGCTGCCCGGCCTTCTCCTCGAGCGTCATCTTGGCGAGCAGGGCGCGCAGGTAGGCGGCCTTCTCGCGCTCGCTCTTGGCCGGCAGGGGACGAGCCGTGCCGGCGTCGGGAGGCGGCTTGCCGGAGTCTTCAGAGAGCACCACCAGGCCGCCCTCGGGCGTGCCGGCATCCACGGGCTGGCTCGCGGCCGAGGCGGAGCCCGAGGGGGCTGGGGTCGGCTCGGGCTCGGCAGGGGGCTCGGCGTGCGCGATCAGGAGGCCACCGAGCGAGAGGACCGCGCCAGTCAGCACGGCAGTCGAAACGAAGCGCATGGGTCGCCAGTATAGATAACCGTGGGCACGCAAGAGGGAGAAGCGTGCCATAACGTGCCCGCTCACCATGACTTTGCGGAGCTTCCTGGTGCTGTTCTCGCTCGCGCTGAGCGTGACGCTGGGCCTCGTGCTGGCGCGCGGTGGAGGCCCCGCGGCCGAGGCGAAGCGCAGCCGGCCGCGGATCGGGCTGTCGCTCGACACGCTCAAGGAGGCGCGCTGGCAGGGCGACCGCGACGCGCTTGTCGCGCGCGCGCGTGAGCTCGGGGCGGACGTGATCGTGCAGTCGGCCAACAGCGACGACGTGAAGCAGGTGGCCGACGTGAAGGCGCTGCTGACCGCTGGCATCGATGCGCTGGTGGTCGTTGCCCACGATGGAGTCGCGATGGGCCAAGCGGTGCGGCTCGCTCATGCGAGTGGCGTGCCCGTGCTCTCCTACGACCGCCTGATCCGCGACGCGGACGTCGACTTGTTCATCTCGACCGACAACGTGCGCATGGGCGTGAAGCAGGCCGCCTACCTGACCGAGAGCTTGCCCCACTCGCGCGAACGTCCGCTGCGCATCGTGCGCATCCTCGGCGCGCGCACGGACAACAACGTGCACCAGATCAAGCAGGGGCAGGACAGCGTGCTGGATCCCCTGATCCGCAGCGGCGAGCTGCAGATCGTGTTCGACGACTGGGCGGAGGACTGGAAGCCGGAGGCCGCCAAGCGGATCACGAACGCCGCGATCACGCAATACGGCGCGAGCTTCCAGGCGGTGCTGGCCGCCAACGACGGCACCGCGGGGGGCGCGATCCAGGCGCTCGAGGAGGAGGGCCTGACCGGCAAGGTGGTGGTGACGGGGCAGGACGCAGACCTGGTCGCGCTGCAGCGCATCGCACGCGGTGTGCAGGCGATGACGATCTACAAGCCGCTGCGCTCGCTGGCGGGGCAGGGCGCGGAGCTGGCGGTGAAGCTCGCCACCGGCAAGCCGATCATCGCGCGCGACGAGGTCGACAACGGCAAGCGCAAGGTACCCGCGGTGCTGTTCGACATGACGGTGGTGACGCGCGAGAACCTGCGCCAGACCGTGATCGCGGATGGCTTCGCGAGTGAGCAGGCGGTGTACGGGCCGTGAAGCTCGCGGCACGCAACTTGAGCAAGCGCTTCGGCGCGCAGTACGCGCTGCGCGACGTCAGCTTCGAGGTCGCACCGGGGCAGGTGCACGCGCTCTGCGGCGAGAACGGCGCGGGCAAGAGCACGCTGATCAAGGTGCTGTCCGGCATCCACAGCGAGTACGAAGGCGAGCTGCTCGTCGACGATCGGCCGCAGCGCTTCACGGGCATTCGCGACGCGGAGCGCGCGGGCATCGCGGTGATCCATCAAGAGCTGGCGCTGGTGCCCGAGCTGAGCGCGGCCGAGAACATCTTCCTGGGGCACGAGCCCACGCGCTTCGGCATGATCGATCGCGCGCGTATGGAGCGCGAGAGCAGACAGCTCCTGGCGCAGCTCGGCTCGTCGATCGACGTGCGCACGCCGGTGCGGGAGCTCGGCGTGGGGCAGGCACAGCTGATCGAGATCGCGCGCGCGTTGCACAAGCAGGCGCGCGTGTTGATCCTGGACGAGCCGACCGCGGCGCTGAGCGAGCGTGAGGTGACGGCGCTGTTCGCCGTCTTGAAGGCGATGACGGGCGTCTCGCTCGTCTACGTGTCGCATCGGCTGCGCGAGGTGTTTGCGCTCGCGGATCAGATCACGGTGCTGCGCGACGGCCGCAGCATCCTCTCGATGCCCGCCAGGGAGACGGACGAACGAGCGCTGGTGCGCCACATGGTCGGCCGGCCGATCGAGAACGTGTTCCCCTCGCGCGAGGTCGAGCTCGGCGAGATCGCTCTCCGTGTCTCCGAGCTGAACGTCGGCCGCCTCTCGGACATCGAGCTCGAGGTGCGCGCGGGCGAGGTGCTCGGTGTCGGGGGCCTGGTGGGCGCGGGGCGCAGCGAGCTGCTGCTGCACCTGTTCGGCGCCTGGGGCACGCGGCGCGGCGGACACGTGACGCTGAACGGCGCGCCCTACGACGTCGCCACTCCCGCACGCTCGATCGCCCGGGGCTTGGTGCTGGTGAACGAGGACCGCAAGCAGCAAGGCCTCGTGCTCGAGCAGACGGTCGGCTTCAACTTCACGCTCTCGTCGTTGCGCGAGTTTGCACGGCTGGGGGTGATCGATGCGCAGCGCGAGCAGGAACGGCAACAGCTGCTCTCGGAGCGCGTTCAGCTGCGACCGCCCGATTTAGACCGCGCGGTGAGCGCGCTCTCGGGCGGCAACCAGCAGAAGGTCGTGCTCGGGCGTGCGCTCGCCTCGCGGCCGCGCGTGTTGTTGCTCGACGAGCCCACGCGCGGCGTCGACGTCGGCGCGAGGGCCGAGATCTACGCGCTGATCGCCGAGCTGTGCGCACAGGGCATGGCCGTGGTGCTGGTCACCAGCGAGCTGCCGGAGCTGATCGGGCTCGCCGATCGCATCGTGATGATGGTCGACGGACAGGTCGGCGGCACGTTCACGCGCGCCGAGGCCACCGAGGAGGCGCTGCTCGCCGCAGCGTTGCGCCGTGCCTCCTGAGCGCGTCGATCCGCGCACGCTGTTCATGCTCGGCGCGCTGCTCGCGGTGGGCGCGTTCTTCGCGAGCTACGGCGCGCTCAGCGGCCGCGAGCTCGGCTTCTTGACCGCGCGCAACCTCTCGTTGCTCAGCACCGAGCTAGCGAGCAGCGGCGTGCTCGCGCTCGGCATGCTGCTCGTGATCTTGCCGGGTCACGTCGATCTCTCGGCGGGCAGCGCGGTGGGCCTGATCGGGGCGCTCGCGGCGATGCTCGCGATCGATCCGAGCGCGCTCGCCAGCCACTTCGGCCTGACCCTGATCGCCGGCCCGTGGCCCGCGCCGCTCGCGATGCTGGTCGCCGCGCTGGTGGGCATGCTGCTCTACGCGGGCATGGGCTGGTGCGTGGCGTACCAGCGTATGCCCGCGTTCATCGTCACGCTCGGTGGGCTGCTCGCGTTCAAGGGCCTGCACTGGCAGGCGATCGCGAACGCCACCGTGCCGGTGGTCCGCGGCGGCCACAGCAACACACTCTCCGCGCTCACCACCTTCTACGTGCCGATGAGCTACGCGTGGATCGCGGCCGGGCTCGGCTTCGCGCTGTTCGCGTACCTGAGCTTCGAGAAGAGCGAGCTGTGGCTGCTGAAGACGGTGGTCGCCGGGCAGCTGCTCGCGCTCGCGCTGGTGGTGTGCGGGCGCTACCGCGGCGTGCCGTTGGCGGCGGTGATCCTGCTCGCGGTCAGCGCGGTCGTCTTCGTGCTGTGCGAGAAGACCACGCTCGGCCGCTATCTCTACGCGATCGGCGGCAACGAGCAGGCGGCGCGGCTGGCGGGCATCGAGGTGCAGCGCATCACCGTGACCGCGTTCGTGCTGATGGGCGCGATCGCGGGGCTGAGCGGCTTCCTGCAGACCTCGTACGCCGGCTCGACCACCACCACCATCGGCCAGCTGATGGAGCTCGACGCGGTGGCGGCGTGTGTGATCGGCGGCGCCTCGCTCAAGGGTGGACGTGGCAGCGCGCTGGGTGTGCTGTTCGGTGCGCTGATCATGGCCGTGCTGCTGAACGGGATGACGCTGATGGCGGTGTCGCCGGAGCACAAGTTGATCGCGCGTGGAGTGATCCTCGCGCTCGCGGTGTGGATCGATCTGCGGTTAGGTGGAGCGAGATGAAGCGCTGGTGGTGGTTGCTGTGGATGGTCGGGTGTGCGCCTGCGACGGCGCGGGTGGTGAATGCGTCGCGCGTCACCGCCTGCGCGGAGGAAGACAACGTCTACGTCAAGCTGCACGGCAAGGGCCTGCGCAAGCTGCGCGTGGAGGCGCGCCATCCCTCGTACATGAAGCAGGTGCAGGCGGACCTCTACGAGCCTGACTTCACCGCGTGCAACTTCGACGGCAACGCGCACCCGACCGATCCGGTGTACCGCTTCACGCCCAAGCGCGTGATCCTGTGGGAGACCGAGACCGACCTGATGGTGGGTAACACCTACGAGACGTTCTGGCGCGACAACACGCCCGACTTCGTCGTGAACGGCACGGTCACGCCGCAGATCCACCTGATGCAGCTCTACCTGAAGGACAAGGACGAGCCGAAGCTCGGGCGCCATCAGTTCCTGGTGCTGTATCCCCCCGACGGCTACTGGCGTGCGAAGCCGATCCCCACCTTGCCGCTGAACTACGGCGTGTACGGCACGTCGTTTCTGGTCGGTCCGGTGGAGGAAGCCGGGCGTCCGGTGGTGGACCTCACGCGTGTGGAGTTCGAGCCCACCACGATGACGTTCAAGCTGAGCTACCGCGATGGCGCGCACGGTACGCTGCAGGTCGCGCAGGTGGACCGCGACAAGATCGGGCTGGAGTACTCGCACGACCGACCGCTGCCCGCGGACAAGCCGCTCGCGGCGGTGCGCTCGATGTTCGTCACGCCCGAGCGCTCCGACATCGCGGAGCTCAGCTGGCGCATGAAGTCCAACGCGCCGCTCACCGTGACGCCGATCTCGAGCGTGCAGCAGCTCGACAC
>DASUME010000967.1:0-8037 GCA_036277895.1 Polyangiales bacterium | reverse complement strand
CGACGGCCTGGAGGTGCTGCGGCGGCTACGCGCCACCTCCAACAACGTGCCGGTGCTGATGTTGACTGCGCGTGGAGAGGACACCGACCGCATCGTCGGCCTCGAGCTCGGCGCGGACGACTACCTGCCCAAGCCGTTCAACCCGCGCGAGGTGGTCGCACGCCTGACCGCCATCCTGCGGCGTGGGCGCGCGCTGACGGCGCCGCAGGGCGACGTGCTGCGCTTTGGAAAGCTCGAGATCGACCGCGCCGCGCACGAGGCGCGCGTGGCTGGCAAGCCGTGCCTGCTCACCGCCCATCAGTTCGAGATCCTGCGCGTGCTGGCCGAGCGCGCCGGCCGCGTGCAGACGCGCGAGCAGCTGATGCAGGCCGTGCGCGGCGAGGACCTGGAGGAGTTCGACCGCTCGATCGACGTGCACATCTCCCGCATCCGCGCCGCGATCGAGGACGACCCCAAGCACCCCAAGCGCATCCGCACCGTGCGCGCGGTGGGCTACGTGTTCGCTCCGCTGGCCGAGGACCTGCCGTGAGGCACGACGAGCGCTGGGAGCGCTTCCATCGCCTGCGCCGCTTTCGCCGCAAAGAACGCCGAACCAGCCCGCGGCTGCACTGGCAGATCTTCCGCGCGCTGGTGGCGACCGGGCTGCTCTGCTTCGTGATGGCGATGAGCGCGGCCTGGCTGCTGCGCGGCGAAGAGCGCATGCCCGGCTTCGTGCAGGACGTGGGCGACTTCATCCTCGCGGACATGGCGAGCGAGCCGAGCGCGTTCCAGAAGCAGCTGGAGCACCGCGCGCTGCGCTTGCACGCGTCGCTCTCGGTCTGGGATCAACACGGCGTGCTGGTGGCGCGCGCAGGCCGCGAGCTCGGTCCCAGGCAGCTGCCGCCGGGCAAGCGCCGCTGGCACGATCACGGCGAGGCGATGCGCATCCCGCTGCGCGACGGTCGCACGCTGGCCGTGATGTTCGACGAGGGCAACGAGAACCACCTCGCGTACCTGCTGTGCGGGATCGGCTTCGTGCTCTTCACGCTCAACATGGGCAGCTACCTGGCGGCGCGCCGCATCACACGCCGGCTGGAGCGCCTGGAGCGCGGCGTGGCGCGCTTCGGCGAGGGCGCGCTCGACGTGCGCGTGCACGTGCGCGGCCGCGACGAGATCGCGAGCCTGGCCAACGTCTTCAACCGCAGCTTCGACCGCATCGCCGGGCTGCTCAAGCAGCAGCGGCGCATGTTGCAGAGCGCGTCGCACGAGCTGCGCTCGCCGCTGGCACGCCTGCGTATGGCGCTCGAGCTCTCGACCGAGCCCGGACTGAGCGCGGAGGCGCTGGAGAAGCTGCGCAGCGACGCCACGCGCGACATCGAGGAGCTGGACGCGCTGATCGGCGACCTGCTGCTCGCGGGGAGGCTGGCCGACACCGAGCTGCCCAAGGACTTCGTCGAGGTCTCGCTGTGGCCGATCGTGGAGAGCGAGGCGGCGCAGGTCTCGGCGCGCGTGGAGGGGCAGCCCGAGGTGGTGCTCGGCAACCCGCGCATGCTGCGCAGCCTGGTGCGCAACCTGCTCGAGAACGCGCGCCGCTACGGCCGCGATCCGATCACGGCCTCGCTGGCGCACGCGGGCAACGAGATCGTGCTGCGCGTCGAGGACAAGGGCGACGGCGTGTCGACGGCGGAGCGCGAGCGCATCTTCGAGGCGTTCTATCGGCCCGCCGGCCATCGCGAGGGCAAGGACGGTGGCGTGGGGCTCGGCCTCTCGCTGGTGCAGAACATCGCCCAGCACCACGGCGGCTCGGTGCGCTACGTGCCCTGTGAAGGCAGCTGCTTCGAGGTGCGGCTGCCCAACCGGCGCATCAGCGTCGCGTGATCAGAGGCCGGTCAGCTCACCGAACACGGACGTGATGTTCCAGGTCCAGGTCTCGCGCGGGTTGTCGCGCTTGAGGATGGTCTCGCGCACGGGCTTGCCGTCTTTCCAGACGTAGCGGCGCAGCTCGCCCTGATCGTCGGCGGCGACGTAGAGCTCGTCGGTGCCGTCGCCATCGAGGTCGGTCAGCAAGGCGGCGTGCTCGAAGCCGGACGAGTCGGTGTCGATGTTCTCGATCGTCCACTCCTGGCTCGCGTCGGCGCCCGGGCGCAGCAGCCAGACGCCGCTGCGGAAGGCGGCTGCGACCATCTCCTTCTTGCCGTCGCCGTCGATGTCGCCCGAGGTCAGGAAGCGGCAATAGCGATCCTGGATGCGCGCCACCACCTTGCCGCCCGTCGGTGCGGTCTTGGCGTCGTAGCGACGGATCTCCACGGGCTCCACGATCTCGACGTTGTCGCGGTCGCCCTTGGTCAGCGCCTCGACTGCGACGTACAGCTCGTCGGTGCCATCGCCGTCGACGTCCTTGACCAGGATCTCCTTGGCGTGTCGCTTGCCGAGATCCGCGACCACCTTGCGGCCTTGCTTGAGCTTGGGCACGTAGCGCACGACCTGGCCGCTCTGCTCGCCAGCGTCGAGCTTGTTGGGCTCGCTCGGCGTGGCGTAGATCTCCAGCGCGCCGTCCTTGTCGAGATCACCGAGCTCGATCTCGTGGATGAACGTGTTGGGGATCTTGTCGAGCTTGACCACGTCCCACTTGTCGCTCGGCTTGCCGTCGGGCGTCAGCACGCGCTTGAGGTACGCGACGATGCCTTGATCGTGCGTGCCGACCGCGATGTCGACGCGGCCGTCGCCGTCGATGTCGCCCATCTCGGCGTCGCGCATGCGGCTGAACTTGCCGCCGAAGTCCTCGGTCCAGAGCGTGCTGCTCTGGAAGCCCTCGGCCTTGGAGCTCCAGCTCTTGATCGCGGCCTTCATGCCGCCGAGCGTGACGATGCGCGGCGTCTCGCCCTGGTACTGCATGCCGAGTCCCTTGTGGAACACGTTGCTGTCCGGATCGTCGAAGCTCACGCTCGACCACGTGCCGTCGCGCTGGGCGACCAGCTCCAGGCGCGCGGGCTGCGGCTTGGCGCCCTCGAAGCGCGACAGTGCGAGCGCGAGCGCCCACTTGGGTGCCTTGCCCTGGCGCGGCAGCACGGTCTGCTCCGGCTTCGGAGCCTCCTGGACCACCGGCGCGGGAGGCGCGGGCGTGGCCTCGGGCTTGGGTTCTTCTTTGCTACACGCGAGCGCTAGGCCCGCGAGGAAGACGCACGTGACTCGAGCTGACATGGTGGAAGCATAGTAACCGCTCGAGACTCGTCACGATGCGGTAAGCGGAGCGCGTCGTGCGCGAAGCGAACGTCGCGGTGGGGTGGGTCCCGACGCGGCTTTACCGCGGCGGTCGGGGAGGTCGCGTGACCTCCCCGAAATTAAACCCCGAGCTTATACCGCAGTCGTCACTCGTTGGCGTAGCCGAGAGCCTTCAGGCGCTCCTGGGCGGCCTGATCCATGTTCACGTTCACCTCGCGTGCCTTGAGCGCGCCGGTGCGTGCCTGATCGCTTGCGCTGGTCAGCTCCTGCTCGCGCGAGGCGAGCGATGCGCCGTCCTTGCCCGACAGCTCGTTGTGCTCGCCCGGATCGACGTCCACCCGGTACAGCTCGCGCTCCTTGAGGCCGCGCGGGTTGCCGGCGTTGGCGGAGATCACCTTCCAGGCCTGCCCGCCGGCCTGCACGCGCGTGGTGCGCAGCACGTTGCCCTCGTGGCTCTCCTCCGCGAACGTCTGCGGCTTGCCGCGGAACAGATCGCTGCCCTGTACCGCGCTCGGGATGGGTAGCTTCGCGAGTGTGAGCAGGGTGGGCATCACGTCCACCGACTCGACCCAGTGCGCCACCTTGGTGCCCGCGCGCTCGCCGTTCGGGAGCTTCACGTACAGCGGCACGTGCAGCTGCTCGTCGTACAGCGTGGTGCCGTGCCAGAAGCCGCCGTGCTCCATGAACTCCTCCCCGTGATCGGCCGTGACCACGATCGTGAGCGCGTCGTACAGGTTGCGCTTCTTGAGCTCGGCGACCAGCGCGCCGAAGTGGCCATCCCAGAACGTGACCTCGCCGTCGTACAGCTGGCGCAGCTTCTCGGCCTCGCTCGGGTCCGGCTTCACGTGGGCGGCGCGCGAGTAGCCGACGCCGTTGTACGGGTGCTCGTAGTACGGGTCGTGTGGATCCATGTAGCCGACGAAGCCGAGCCACGGTGTCTTCTGCTTGTCGAGCCAGCCCAGCAGCTCGGCGTTCACGACCTCGGCGTCCTGGTACGCGCTGCCGGGGCGTGAAGAGCCGGTGGCGGCGCGCACCTTCTCGTCGACGCGCTTCATGATCTGCAGCAGCGACAGCTTCGCGGCCGTGTCGCTGGCGCCGAACAGGAAGTTGGGCGCGAGGTAGTGGTACTCGTCGAAGCCCTGCTGGAAGTTGAAGAACGGGGCGATGTTGTAGTTGGTGACCACGCCGCCGGTGGTGTAGCCAGCACGGGAGAACACTTCCGCGATCGTCTCTGCTTCGTCTGGTAGCCCCGAGCTCTTGCTCATCACGCCGTGGCTGGAGGCGTAGCGGCCGGTCATCAAGCTGGCGAAGCTCGGGCGCGTCCAGGAGGCGTTCGCGTACGCGTGCTCGAAGCGCACCGCGTCCTTGGCGAACGCGTCGAGCGCGGGCGTCTGGATCGCGCTGTAGCCGTAGCCGGGCAGGTGATCCGCGCGCAGCGTATCGACCACGATGTACAGCACGTTGCCGCCCGTCGTCGCGGGCGCTTTGGCGGTGGATTGGCCGGTGAGCTCTTGCGAGCCACCGAGCCTGGCAGCCACCAGCGCGATCACGGCGACGGCGAGCACCAGGCCCCCGTAGTTGACGGGCGACATCGCGCGCGGGTACGCGGTCGCAAGCGCGCGCAGCGTGAAGTACGCCACGGCCCAGAGCACGAGCGCGCCCGCGAGCGCCGAGCCGAGCACCATCAGGCCCTCGGCGCTCTTGAGCACCAGCTCTTCCTGGTAGACGTCGCGCTGCACGCGGAACAGACCGATCACGAAGCCGAACAGGGCGAGCGCGGTCGCCGTGAGCTGCGCGAAGGCGACCGCCTCGGGCACCTTGCGGCGCTGCATCCAGCGCCCGCTGAACGCGAGCACGCCGCCGCCGAGGCCGCCGAGCCCACCCAGCACCAGCGCGTAGCTCAGCACGCCGAACGCCCACACGTCCGAGTCCGCGCGCCCGTGCGAGGCGGCCGCGATCGCCCACGACTCGCCGAGGCCGACCAGCAAGCCGGAGAGCAAGCCCGCGCTCAAGCCGATGCCGATGCCGCTCGGCAGGTCCGGCCACTCGTGCTCCGGCACGCGCTCGATCTGCGCGCGCACCTGATCTTCGCGCCCCGCGTCCTCGACCGTGATCACGGGCGCGTAGTCCGCGCGGCGCGCGAGCAAGATCAGACCGCCGAGCGAGGACACCGCCATCTCGACGCTGAAGCCCACGATCGGGATCAACACCGACAGCTCCGGCGGCACGCCGACGATCGTGTACAGGCCGACCGCGGCCGCCTCACGCAGGCCGACGCCGTTGATCGAGATCGGCACGTGCGCCGCGACGTTCTGCAGGATCGAGACGAAGAACAGCTCCGTCACCGGCAGCTCCACGCCGAGGCCCTTGGCCGCGCACACGTAGATCAGGCCGTTGAAGACGTGCACGCCCATCGAGAGCAGCTCGCTCTGGATCAGCAGGCCGGGCTTGCCCTCGTAGGCACAGACGGCGTCGACCATGTTCTGCAGGCGCTGGCGCGCCGCGGCGGGCAGGCGCTCGCTGAGCAGGCGCACCAGGCGCGGCTTCCAGAGGATCGTGAAGGTGACGGCGATCAAGCCGCCGAAGGACACCGCCGCCAGCGCGAGGCCACTCTCGCCGATGTAGCGCATGCCGAAGCTGCAGCTGATCAGCGCGACCAGGCCGACCGCCAGGTTGCCGAGCACCATCTCGATGCCCACGCTGGCGACCGAGCGTGCGGTCTTGCCGGTGTGCTTGGCGATGTCGTAGACGCGGTAGCCGCCGAGGCCCAGGCCACCCGGCGTGACCGCGCCGAAGAAGCGCCCGATCATGAAGGTGCCGACCAGGTGCCGAACCGGCGCGTGAATGCCCTGGCCCGCGAGCAGCCGGTTCCAGCGCGTGATGCCGCAGGTGATCGCAGTCAGCAGCGAGAGCGCCGACGCGACCACCCAGCCCCAGCGCAGGTCACGCAGGTGCCCGACGAGCTTGTCGGCGTCCTGGCGCTGCCAGATCTTCTGGAAGATGAGATAGATGATTCCGGCTGAGACCAGGCACTTCAGCGCGAACCACAGCTGCTTCTTGAGCCCTTGAGGCATGAGTCTTGGGACTATGCCTCAAGACGTGAGGGGTCAAGAAGAAGTCAGCTGCCGTAGATCTGCTGCGCCAGGTAGCGCTCTTTGCCGATCTCGCGGATTACGTGGAGGTGCTGCTCGAGCTCGTCGGCGCTGTGCTCCTCGCCCTTGAGGATGCCCTCGAGGATGTCGGCGGTGCCGTTGTCGCCCTTGCTGCGGGCGAGTGGGATGGCGCGATTGAGTCGCTCGATGGCCGAGGTCTCGAGCGCGTGGTCGAGCTCGTGCTGCTCGACCGCGTTCTCGCCGACGCGCACCGGGTTGTAGCGCTGCATGTTCGGCACGCCGTCGAGGTAGAGGATACGCTCGATGATGATGTCGGCGTCCTTCATCTCCTCGATCGACTCCTTGCGCTTCCACGCGGCGAGCTTCTGGTAGCCCCAGTTGCCGCACATCTTGGCGTGGATGTAGTACTGGTTGATGGCCGTCAGCTCGGCCGTCAGGATCTCGTTCAGGATGTCGATTACCTGGGGGTCACCCTTCATGGCGCGCTCCTCTGGAAGATGATTCGAAGTGGCGAGAACCCCCGCGCACGCCGCAGAGAATGCCACGCCGAGGCGTGTACGCTCGTAGCTAAACGCGCGAATCCCGAGATTAATTTAGATGAATCGCGAAATCGAATTGCGAAGTCAACTAGCCGCGTACAGGGCTGCGGACGGACGCGAAACGGCCTATCTCGCGCGTATGAAAGAGCTTTGCGATTCGGTCGCGAAGCCGTGCGCGCGCAGCACGTACACGCCGGGTCACTTCACGGCCAGCGCGTTCGTGCTGTCTCCGGAGCGCGACGCGCTGTTGCTGATCCTGCACGGCAAGCTGGGGCTCTGGCTGCAGCCCGGCGGGCACGTCGACGACGAGGACGTGAGCTTGCTCGAGGCCGCCCGCCGCGAGGTGTGTGAGGAGGTTGGCCTGCGTGAGCTGCAGCTGCTGGAGCCGGTGCCGCTCGACGTGGACATCCACGACATCCCGGCACGCGAGGGCGAGCCTGCCCATCAGCACTTCGACGTGCGCTTCTTGTTCCGTGCACCCACGCGGGCGGTGCAGGCGGGCAGCGACGCGAAGGACGCCCGCTGGGTGTCGCTCGCGGAGCTCGGCAACGACGGGCTGGTGCGCTCGGACGAGAGCGTGCTGCGCGCGGTCCGCAAGCTGCGCGCATGAGGGCTGCGGCGCTGCTGTGGCTCGTGTGCTCCAGCGTGGCCAGCGCGCAGGCGCCGTACGAGCAGGCGCTGGGAGCGCAGTCGCCGTACACCGCCGAGGTGCGCCGGCACTGGTATGCCACGCTGGCAAGGAACCCGTGGCGCGCGTTCGGCGCGGAGCTGCTGCTGCCCGGAGCCGGCAACTACTACGTCGGGCTGAACGTGCCGGCGGCGCTCACGCTGGCCCTGTCCTGCGTCGGCGCGAGCTTGTGGATCGCGGGCGCCCGGCGCGATCGCGACGCGCTGATGTGGAGCGGCGTCGGCCTGTTCGCCGGCGCGCGCGTGTACGGCGTGGTGAGTGCGCCCGTCGGTGCGGCGCTGCTCAACCGAGCCTTTCGCGTTCAGCTAGCACTCCTGCGTCACGGATCGCGTAGCGAGGGCGTCGAGGCGCCGTTTTTGCGGTCGTGGCGCGGAGCGGAGCGGGACTGAGGTCCCGCGGAGTGAGCACGCGGCCGCAAAAATGGTGGATCGGCGGCCGCAGTAGCGAGGCGTGACGCAGGAGTGCTAGGCGTCTATTGACGCGAAGTCGAACGGCC
>DASUME010000966.1:0-4272 GCA_036277895.1 Polyangiales bacterium | reverse complement strand
GCCCGAGCTCCTTCTCCCAACGTGCGCGGATCTGCGCGGGCAGCTCCGGCAGCGCATCGCGAGCGCGCGCCAGCTCCGCGTCGCTGATCACCAGCGGCGGCAGATCGGGATCCGGGAAGTAGCGATAGTCGTGCGCGTCTTCCTTGGTGCGCATGCTGATCGTCTTGCCCTGCGCCTCACTCCACGTGCGCGTCTCCTGCACGATCGTGCCGCCCTGCGCGAGCACGATCTCCTGGCGCTGGATCTCGTAGTCGATCGCCTTGCGCACGAAGCGGAACGAGTTGATGTTCTTGAGCTCGGTGCGCGTGCCCAGCTTCTCGGCGCCGACCGGCTTGATCGAGACGTTGGCGTCGCAGCGGAACGAGCCCTCCTCGAGGTTGCCGTCGTTGACGCCCGCGAACATCAGGATCTCGCGCAGCCGGCGCAGGTAGCTCTCCGCCTCGGCCGAGCTGCGCAGATCCGGCGCGCCCACGATCTCGGTCAGCGCCACGCCGCCGCGGTTGAAGTCGACCAGCGTGTCGTCCGCGCCGCCGGCGCCGTGGATGTTCTTGGCCGCGTCTTCCTCGACGTGGATGCGCACGATGCTGACCACGCGCTCCTTGCCGTCGTCGCCCTCGATCCGCAGCGTGCCGAAGTTGTTGAGCGGCAGCTCGAACTGGGAGATCTGGTAGCCCTTGGGCAGGTCCGGATAGAAGTAGTTCTTGCGCGCGAACACGCTGGCGCGGTCGATCTCGCAGCCCACGGCCAGGCCAGCGCGCATGGCCAGGTGGATCGCCTCCCGGTTCGGGACCGGCAGCGCGCCAGGGAGGCCCAAGCACACCGGGCACACCTGTGTGTTCGGGGGTGCGCCGAACGCCGCGCTGCAGCCGCAGAAGAGCTTCGACTTCGTGAGCAGCTGGGCGTGGACCTCGAGCCCGATCACGGCTTCGTATTGGACGGCCATGGGCCGCCTTATAGCGCCCCCTTACGCCCACCGCTTCTCGGCTGGGAACAACCTGGATATGATCGACCACCAGGGGGGATCGTTGAGCGACGGGGGCGAGACAGCGGCACGCGTATTGGTCGTCGACGACAGTCCCACCTTCCGTCGCACCATCGGCGGCATGCTCGAACGCGCCGGCTATCGCGTCGAGACATCGCCGTCGGGGGAGGACGCCTTCCAGCGTTGCTTCGAGGAGCACTTCGACGCGGTGGTCTCGGACATCACCATGGGCGCGCTGAGCGGCGTCCAGCTGACCCGCCTTTTCAAGGCAGATCCGGCCACCAAGGACATCCCGGTGGTGCTGCTGACGGCGGCCGATGACCCGCGCAGTCGGTTCTGGGGTCGCAACGCAGGCGCCGCCGCGTACGTGGCGAAGGAGCGCGCCCGCACGGACCTGCTCGGTGAGGTAAACCGCGTGCTGCGCGAGGCCCCCGCCAACGACGGCACGGTGCGCGCGCGTGTGGGGCGCCGCGCGCAGCCGATGGAGCGGCTGTCGCAGGTGCTCGACGAGCTGCTGTTCCGCGCGGTGGTGTCGTCCGAGGTGCGACGCCTGGTGCACCACACCGCGGACCGCGCCCAGTTCTGCGAGCAGTTCGTGCAGATCGCGGCGGAGGTGAGCGATTACTCGTACCTCGCCTTGAGTCTGAGCACACCGGGCGACCCGAGCTGCGTGGTGCACGCACGTGCGCCCTGGCCGGTCACGCCGGGCCCGCGCACGCTGGAGGCGCTGGAGCTGCCGCCCGACGCGATCGCGCTGATGAAGGTGAACCAGGTGGAGCCCGCGCGGCTCGGTCCAGATCCGGGCATCGAGATCCGCGACAAGGTGCGCATGCCGATCGAGGCCGCCGGCGAGACGCTCGGCACGCTGGTCGCGATCGGCAGCGACAAGCGGCTCGGCGGGCACGATCGGCTGACGCTGGAGCTGGTCGCGCGCGAGCTCGGCATCCTGGTGAAGAACCTGTTCCTGCTCGAGGAGACGCGCCGGCTCGCGAACAACGACGGCCTCACGGGCCTGCCCAACCGCCGCCGCGCATCGGAGCGCCTCGAGGTCGAGGTCTCGCGCTCGCGCCGCTATCGCAATCCGATGGCGATAGCGCTGTGCGACGTCGATCACTTCAAGCAGGTCAACGATCGCTTCGGCCACAACATGGGCGACGAAGTTCTCAAGCAGGTAGCGACCGCGCTGCAGCTGAGCCTGCGCCAGGTGGACCTGGTGGGCCGCTGGGGCGGCGAAGAGTTCATCGTGATCCTGCCCGAGACCGAGCCCGGCGGCGCCCGCGTCGTCGGCGAGCGCCTCCGCAAGGCGATCGAGAGCATGCCCGCCTTCCAGGACGGTCCGGACAAGGTCACCTGCAGCGTCGGCATGGCCAACTTCGACGGCGACGCGAGCACCAGCACGTTCGTCGACCGCGCCGATCAAGCTCTCTACCGAGCCAAGCGCGGCGGCCGAAACCGCGTCGAGATCGGCTGAAGGTCAGAAGCCCGGGGGCACGCGCTGCGCCCAGTCGGTCGCGCTCTCGAGTGCGCTCGCGACTGAAATCAGCCGCTGCTCTTCGAATGCGGGAGCCGTGAGTTGCAGCCCGATCGGCAGGCCCTCCGGGCTGAACCCCGCGGGCGTGCTCAGCGCTGGCAAGCCCGCCAGCGACGGCGGCAGCGTGTAGATGTCCGCCAAATACATCGCCAGTGGGTCGCTCGACTTCTCGCCCAGCTTGAACGCGGGCTCGGGCGACGTCGGCGTCGCGATCACGTCGCAGCGCTCGAACGCGCGCGCGTAGTCCTGCGCGATCAGCGTGCGCACCTTTTGCGCCTTCAGGTAGTACGCCTCGTAGTAGCCCGACGACAGCGCGTAGGTGCCGAGCATGATCCGGCGCTGCACCTCGGGGCCGAAGCCCTTGGTGCGCGTCAGCCCGTAGGTCTCGTTCAGATCGGACCCGCGCACGCGCAGCCCGAAGCGCATGCCGTCGAAGCGCGCCAGGTTCGACGACGCCTCCGCCGTGGCCACCACGTAGTACGTCGCGACCGCGTACTCCAGGTTTGGCAGCTCCACCTCGACCAGCTCGGCGCCCGCAGCGGCCAACGCCTCGAGCGAAGCCCCAAACGCGTGCTCGACACTCGCCGCGTTGCCCGCGGGCAGCTTCACCACGCCGATGCGCAGCCCGCGGATCGACTTGCCCAGCGCGGCCTCGTAGTCCTCGACCTCGCGCGACGAGCTCGTCGCGTCGCGCTTGTCGAAGCCCGCGATCACGCTCAGCAGCCGCGCCGAGTCGCCGATCGTGCGCGTGATCGGCCCCACCTGATCGAGCGACGACGCGAACGCGATCAGCCCGTAGCGCGAAACGCGCCCGTACGTCGGCTTGATCGCGGTCACGCCGCAGAACGACGCCGGCTGCCGCACCGAGCCGCCGGTATCGCTGCCTAGCGTCAGCGGCGCCAACCGGGCCGCGGCAGCAGCCGCGCTGCCACCACTCGAGCCGCCCGGCGCGTGCGCCTGGTTCCACGGATTGCGCACGGCCCCGTACGCCGAGTTCTCGTTCGACGAGCCCATCGCGAACTCGTCCATGTTCGCCTTCGCGATCGGCACCGCACCCTCGGCGAGCACACGCTCGATCACGGTCGCGTCGTAGGGGGGCACGTAGCCCTCGAGGATCTTGGACGCGCACGTCGTCGGCAGCCCGCGCGTGCACAGGTTGTCCTTGATCACGATCGGCACCCCCGCGAGCCGCCCCGCGCTGCGCTTCTCGTCGATCGCCGAAGCGCGCGCGAGCGCACCCTCGCGGTCGACGTGCAGCAGCGCGTTCAGCCCTGCGAACTGCTCGATGCGTGCGAGGTACGCCTCGGTCACCTCACGCGCGGAGAGCTTGCCCGCGCGCACGCCCTCGGCGATCTCGATGGCAGTAAGCTCGATCACGAGTCCGTCTCCAGGACCTTCGGAACCGAGAAGCCCCCGTCGCGCGCGGCCGGCGCCTGGCTCAGCGCGGCCTCACGCTCCAGCGACGGAACCAGCTCGTCCACCCGCAGCGTCACCGCGCGCACGGTGGAAGGAGTGGCCTCGACTGCGCTAGTGTCGACCTCGGACAGCTTGTTCACGTACTCGAGCACCCGGCTCAGGTCGTGTTGGAGCGCTTGCATCTGGGCCTCGTCGGGCGCCAGACGCGCGAGCCGCGCGATGCGCAGCACCTCGTCGCGAGCGATCTTGGGCGATGACATGACGCGAGCTTGTAGCACCCCCTACTGCCAGCTCACACATTGGGTTGACCCAAGTTTCGACACACATTAGCGTTGTAAACGAA
>DASUME010000965.1:0-2103 GCA_036277895.1 Polyangiales bacterium | reverse complement strand
GCGGGCTTCTGCCTCGCGGACTGCCAGGGCCGCAGCCCGCTGTACAGCCCAACCGCCACGTACTGGCGGGACTACGCCGCGACCGGCACCTGCAAGATCCCGCCGCAGCGTCCACTGTGGGGCAACCTCACGTACACCAAGGGCGCGACCACGCTGCTCGGCGGCCAGATCAGCTTCAAGCTGCAGGGCGCCGAGACGCTCGCGGCGCTGCCGACCGCAGCCTCCACGCAGGTCACCGTTCCGTATGCGAACACCACGGGCGCGATCAACATCCAGAGCGTGCTCAACGCGGCTGGGTTGCGCGACGACTCGCCGTACCTGCGCGTCACGGCCGTGCTGACCTCCAGCCTCGATCAGAAGAGCACGCCGCTGCTGCAGCAGTTCGACGTCTCGTACACCTGCGTCAACGTCGAATAGCGCCTCCCGGCGGCGGCTCGAAGCGCCGCGTTTGCGTGCGCCCTCCATCGCCTTCACGTTGAGGTGATGGTGGATGCCGCAGCGACCTTCGAACCCCACCGGCCGCGCCTGACGCGACTGGCCTGGCGCATGCTCGGCAGCAGCGCGGAGGCCGAGGATCTGGTGCAGGACGCCTACCTGCGCTGGCACGAGAAGGGCGACCGCGAGGCCGTGCTGTCGGACGAGGCATTCCTGGTGCGCATGGTGTCGCGGCTCGCGATCGATCGGCTGCGCCACCTGAAGGTCGAGCGCGAGAGCTATTACGGCAGCTGGTTGCCCGAGCCGGCGCCCACGTTCCAGTCACTCGGTGACGAGTTCAGCTACGCCGCGCAGGTGATGCTGGAGTGCCTGTCGCCAGACGAGCGCCTGGCGTTCCTGCTGCGCGAGCTGTTCGACATGGAGTACGCGCAGATCGCGGGCAGCATGGAGCGCAACGAGGCCTCCGTGCGCAAGCTGGTGTCGCGCGCGCGGGAGCGGCTCGCCGAGGCGAACCACGGCACCGAGCTGAAGCGCGAGATCGATCGCGAGGCGCAGCGCGCGCTGCTGTCGCAGCTGGTCGCGGCCACGCGCGCCGAGAACGCGGAGCAGCTCGAGAAGCTGATGGCGCAGACCGTGCGCATGACAAGTGACGGCGGCGGGCGCGTGCACGCCGCGCGTTACCCGCTCGACGGCGCGGCGCGCGTGTCCGACGCGCTGTGGCGCATCGTGCGCAAGCACGGCGACAACATGGAGCTGCGCCTGGTCGAGCTCGACGGCGAGCCGGCCGTGCTGTTTCTGGTGGACGGCGCCTTGATCAGCGCCGGCTTCGTCGGCATCCGCGACGGGCAGGTCGATCAGCTCTACATGGTGCTCAATCCCGAAAAGCTCGGCGGCGTGATTTTCTCGCCCTGAGTGGTCACAAACCGTCAGCTCGCTCGTCTGCGCTGTGAGAACTCCGAACAGCAGGACGAAATCATGAAGATCGTTGTCATTGGCGGTACGGGTCGGATCGGGAGCCAGGTCGTGGAGAACCTTCGTGCGGCGGGGCACGAGCCGCTCGCGGCGTCTCCCGGCACGGGCGTCGACAGCGTGAGCGGCGAAGGCCTCGCGCAGGCGCTTCAGGGCGCGAAGGTCGTGATCGACGTCTCCAACTCGCCTTCGTTTGCGGACGAGCCCGTGCTCCACTTCTTCCGCACGTCTACCCAGAACTTGCTGAACGCGGCGCGCGAGACCGGCGTCGTACACTACGTCGCGCTCTCGATCGTGGGCACCCACCTGATGAACGACAGCGGCTACATGCGCGCGAAGAACGCGCAGGAAGCGCTGATCGTCGGCGGCGCGATCCCGTACTCCATCGTGCGCGCGACGCAGTTCTTCGAGTTCGTGACGGCGATCGCGGACATCAGCACGCGCGATGGCGCTGTGCACCTGGCGCCGGTGCAGTTCCAGCCGATCGCGTCGGCGGACGTCGCGCGCTTCGTCAGCGACGTCGCGCTCGACGAGCCGCTGCAGGGCACGATCGACATCGCGGGCCCGGACGTGTTCAAGCTGGACGAGCTCGTCGCGCGCACGCTCGCCGCGCGTAAGGATGCGCGCAAGGTCGTGAGCGACCCGAGCGCGGCCTACTCGGGCGCAGCGCTGAAGGAGCGCTCGCTGGTGCCGCAGGGG
>DASUME010000964.1:0-2810 GCA_036277895.1 Polyangiales bacterium | reverse complement strand
CAGCTGCGCCCGATCGTGGAGGACGTGCTGCCGATGGCGGAGGCGCGGGTCGCTCACACCCGCATGGAGTCAGACGCGCTCTTCGGAAAGATTGTGCTTACCTGGTGAGAGCTAGGGATAAGACACCGCTTTACAGACCGTTTACGAAAACGCAGCACGATCCGGTCATGTAAACGCGTCAACCTGCTTGGTTTTGCCTCAGAAAGCGCTCTTGACGCGGCGTGTCTACCAAGTTACGCCTAGGTGAACGGTCAACCTGTAAAGCGCCGACCCCCTCTCGGACTCCTGGGCGGCGACACGGAGAGTGGATCCATGGCAATCGAGAAGATCGCGGTCATCGGGTGCGGGCAGATGGGCCTCGGTATCGCTGAGAGTGCAGCGGCGGCCGGCGTCACCGTCTTGGCCGTGAAGCTCACTGGCGGCGACCTCGAAGCACCCCGCCGCACCGTGGCCAAGGGCCTCGACCGCCGGGTGGCCAAGGGCAAGCTGAGCCAGGAGGAGCGCGACGCGATCCTCGGTCGCCTGACCTTCACCGCCGACCTCTCGCAGCTGGCCGGCATCCCGCTCGTGATCGAGTCCTGTCTCGAGGAGCTGCAGACCAAGGGCGAGATCCTGGCGCGGCTGGAGCCGTTCATCCCCGAGGACGCGATCCTCGCCAGCAACACGTCGTCCCTGCGCCTGAGCGAGCTCGCGGGCTTTCTCTCGCGTCCGAACCGCTTCCTCGCCCTGCACTTCTTCAACCCGGTGCCGATGATGAAGCTGGTCGAGGTCTCGGCCACCAGCGAGACCGACGCCGACGCGACCGACGCAGCGATGGCGTTCTCCGCCCAGATCGGCAAGGTGCCGGTGCTGATCCAGGACCTGCCAGGCTACGTCGTGAACCGCCTGCTGGTGCCGTACATCCTGCACGCGATCGAGACGCTGGAGGCGGGCGTGGCGAGCGCGGAGTCGATCGACACCGCGATGAAGCTCGGCTGCGGTCACCCGATGGGCCCGCTCGCGCTGGCCGACCTGATCGGCCTCGACGTGGTGTTCGCGATGGCCAAGACGATGCACCACGAGCTGCGCGACAGCCGCTACCGCTCGCCGTCGCTGCTGCGTCGCTTGGTGCTCGCCGGCCACCTCGGCCGCAAGACCGAGCGCGGCGTCTACGACTACACGGACGCGGCGAACCCGGTGGTGAACGCGGCGCTGCACACGCACTCGATCCCCGCCACGGGCACCTGATTTAGTCTAAGCGTTCTCACACCGAAGCTCCGGATCGGGCGTACCTCCTCACAGGAGAGGAGGACCGCATGGGACCCAAGGTGCTGGTGGTGGACGACGACTTCGAGCTGCGCGAGGCGATCGTCGATCTCTTGATCGAGGGTGGCTTCGAGGCACTGTCGGCGAAGGATGGCCGCGACGGGATCCTCGAGGCGCGTATGCACCCCGACCTGAGCGCGATCGTGCTCGACCTGCGCATGCCGATGATGGATGGCTCTGCGTTTCGCAATGAGCAGCTCACGGACCCGGAACTCGCTCGGATTCCGGTCGTCGTGCTGAGCGCTGACCGCGATGGCGCCACGTTCGCGGCGGAGCTCGGCGTGCAGGCCGTCGTGGCCAAGCCGTTCCGGCCCGAGGCCCTGTTCAGCGCGCTGTGCGCCGCGATGGCAGACGCCGCGGCCGAGGACTGGAAGACTGCGGTCTAAACCTCGGCAGCGAGCGCGATGCGCACGGCGTCGTATTCGGCGGTGAGCACCTCGAGCGTACGCGCGCTGGCCTGCGCGTCGCTGGCGCGCGCGATCACCTCGAGCTCCTTGCACAGCTCGCTCAAGCGCCGCGCGCCGAGGTACGCGCTCGACGACTTGAGCGTGTGGGCCGCCTTGGCCACCGCGAGCAGGTCGTTCACGTCGAGCGCGACGCGGGCCGCCTCGAGGTAACGCGGCGCCTGCTCGTTGAACATGCGCACCAGCTCGCGCACGAACTCGGCATCGCCCCCGCCGAGCACGTTCAGCTCGTCGAGCTTCTCGCGATCGAGCACGGCCTCGATCGGCTCGGGCTCGTTGTCGTTGTCCTGCGGGGCGCGCAGCACGCCGAGGATGGTGTCGCGCAAGGTGTCGAGTGACACCGGCTTGGTGACGTAGTTGTCCATCTGCACTTCGCGGCAGCGCTCGCGGTCCGCGTCCGAGCTGCTCGCGCTCATGGCCACGATCGGCGTACGCCGGCCGCGCTCACGCTGACGGATCGCGCGCGCGGCCTCGAAGCCATCCATCACCGGCATCTGCACGTCCATCAGCACCACGTCGAAGCGCGAGTCGAGCACCGCCTCGACCGCGAGGTCGCCGCTCTCGACGATCACGCTCTCGCAGCCGAGCATCGCCAGCGTGCGCTGCGCGACGCGCTGGTTGATCGGGTCGTCCTCGGCCACCAGCACGCGCGCGGTGAGCTTGGTGGGCGACGCGAGCTCCTTGGCGGGCGTGGGCTCGCTGCTGCGCCCGAGCAGCGCGGACAGGCAGCCCACGAGCTCGGCCTGCCGCACCGGCCAGCCGAGCACGCGCGTGGCGTTACGGCGGAGCTCGTCGCTCACGCCGCCGCGCGCGTCGTTGCTCATCACGAACACCACCGGCACCGCCTGCAGCTTGTCGTCGCGGCGCAGCGTGGAGAGCAGGCGCTCCTCGGCGAGCGAGTCGCGCTCGTGCTCCAGCATCAGCGCCAGGTAGCGCCCGGGCTCGCTCAGCTTCGTCAGCGCCTGCCCGTGCGGCACCACCTCGGGCTCGATGCCAAGCCCATGCAGCGCCGCCTCCAGCAGCCGCGGGGGCCGGCCCTCC